>JAUWKY010000200.1 GCA_030613915.1 Syntrophobacterales bacterium | reverse complement strand
CTCCTTTTCCAAGATATGTGGTGTGCAACGCCGATGAAATGGAGCCAGGAACATTCAAAGATCGGGTCTTAATCCATGCGGATCCCCATATGATCATTGAAGGTATGATCATAGATGCCTACGGGGCAAAGGCGGAAAAGGGCATTATCTTTATCAGACCGGAATACGAGAGTGGAGCCAAGATTCTCGAACGAGAAATCGAGGTCGCCAAACAGGCAGGCTTCCTGGGTAACAACATTCTGGGCAGCAACTATTCTTTGGATATTGTGGTTCACCGTAGTGGGGGTCGGTACATCTGCGGGGAGGTAACTGCCCAAATAAACGCTCTGATGGGCAAGAGGCCAAACCCGCAGCAGCCGCCGCCTTATCCCACGGAAAAAGGGCTCTGGGGTCTTCCCACCGTACTCCAGAATGTAGAGACCCTGGCCTGCATCCCACACATAATCAGAAATGGCGCCGAGTGGTTCAAAAACTTGGCCAAAACCGAAACCGGGGCGGGGACCAAGCTATTCTGTGTAAGTGGTAAAGTCAATAAACCCGGTTGCTTTGAACTGCCCATGGGCGTGCGGCTGAGTGAAATCATTGGAGTTCATGCCGGCGGTATGCCGGCAGGTTCCGAATACAAGGCTTGTTTACCGGGTGGCGCTTCCACCCGTTTTTTGCCCAAGGAGTTCTATGACATTGAAATGGATTTTGAGCCTATGAGCAAAGTGGGGCACAGGCTGGGAACAGGCGCAATCATGGTCTTTGACCAGAATACTTGCCTTGTTTGGGCCACCTTAAACTTGACGGATTTTTTTGCCAGAGAGTCCTGTGGTTGGTGCACACCTTGTCGGGAAGGATTGCCATACATTCGCGACCTGCTGCTGAGGTTGGAAGAAGGGGAGGGTAGAGAAGAGTTCATTCCCATGCTTCAGCAGATGAGCAAGCACTTGTGGAGTTCTTACTGTGCTTTTGCTCCTGGAGCCGTATCACCGGTGGAGAGCCTCATTACCTATTTTGAGGATGAGGTCAGGGAGCATATTAGGCAGAAAAAATGTCCTTTTAAGTAAAGCCTCAATGTCTAAAGTGTCTAAAGTTTGTTGACCATGTAATCAAAATGGACCCAGTGGGGCGGGCCGCTGTGCCCCCCATTAGAGTGTTGTATTCGATTAATTATCCTTTGCCCGTACGGTGACCGGCCCTACGGTTACTTCATCTTTAACTCATACTACTAGCATGCCAAAGCTCATTATCGATGATCGGGAAATAGAAGTTCCAGCGGGAACAAAGGTGATTGAGGCCGCGGATAGACTGGGCATCATGATTCCGCGCTTCTGCTACCATCCCGCCCTGGGATCTGTGGGCGCCTGCCGGGTCTGCGCCGTGAAGTTTTTGGAAGGCTCCTTCAAGGGCGTTCAGATGAGCTGCATGATCGATGCTAAGGATGGCATGGTAGTATCGACCACCGACGAAGAGGCAGTGGATTTTCGTCAATACGTGATTGAATGGCTCATGCTTCACCACCCCCATGATTGCCCGGTTTGCGATGAAGGGGGCCACTGTCTGCTCCAAGACATGACGGTTTCGGGCGGGCACGGGATAAGAAGATATCTCGGGATGAAGCGGACCTATCGGGATCAGAACCTGGGCCCCCTGGTCCAGCACGAAATGAATCGTTGTATTCACTGTTACCGGTGTTCTCGATTCTATCAAGAATTTACCGGCTATAGCGACCTGGGTGTAATGCAGATTGGCAACCGCACCTTTTTCGGCCGATACCAGGATGGCACTCTGGAAAGCCCTTTTACAGGGAATCTCAGCGACATCTGCCCCACAGGGGTTTACACCGACAAACCATCTCGTTTTTTTGGCAGGCGTTGGGATTACGAGCGAACTCCTTCTCTTTGCATTCATTGCTCTCTGGGATGCCATACCGTAGCAAGCGGTCGCTACCGGGCGGTGGTCCGACAGGAAGCACGATACAGTGAGGCCGTAAACGGGTACTTCATTTGTGATCGGGGACGCTACGGTTTCTTTTATGCCAGCGACGAGGATAGACCTAGAGAAGCTCTAATTGACGGCAAGGAAGTTCCCTACGACCAGGCTACCCGCGAAGCTAGAGAAAAGCTGGGAGAACTCAGCAAAAGCACGGGGCCTGGTGCTGTTGCCTGTGTGAGTTCGGAACGTTCCAGTCTTGAAACTCAGGCCATGCTCAAAAGGATATGCCAAACAAAGGGCTGGCATGGTCCGTCTTACTTTGCGGATGGGGCCATGGCGCAGAAAGTGAAATCGGCATCCTCCAGGCTGGAATCGGGTTTGGCGGTCTCTCTGCGTGAGTTGGAAAGTGCGGATTTCGTCCTGGTGGTCGGAGCCGATCCCATCAACGAAGCTCCCATGCTGGCTTTGGCAATGAGACAAGCACAGCGAAGCGGTGGCAAGATTGCTGTCATCGATCCTCGGCCGGTATCTTTACCGTTTGAATTCCATCATCTGCAAGTGACTCCGGATGAGGTGAACCTGTGCGCAAGTTTTCTGGTCAAGGCGGCTGTCGACTTGGGAGCGGCGACAGATCTTGAACAGTCCGGCATTGAATTTTACCAGGCGATTCCAAAACTGGAGACTGTTGCTCCTTCACTACAGGATCAGATCTCAAAGGTGGCGCAGGAGCTCAAAGAGAGTAAGCGGCCGATAATCGTATGTGGTACTGAGACGGTGCGTCAGACCACTCCTGCGCTGGCGGCGGACCAAGCCTTGCTATTGCAAGCCACCAATAAGCAGGCAGGTCTTTTCTACCTGATGCCCGGGGCAAATTCATTCAGTGCTTCATTGCTAGCAGGTGAAGATGGATCTTTCATTGAGACTCTCGAGGGCATAGAAAACGATACCATCAAAGGCTTGGTCCTGGTTGAAAGCAACCCTCTCTTGCATTTCCACGACCGCCAAAGAATGGAACTCGCCTTAGATAAGCTGGAATTACTCGTTGTACTGGACTATATCAATTCCAGCACCAAACAGAGGGCGCACATCTTCCTGCCCACCTCAACTCTGTGCGAGGCTGGTGGTGTTTTCATCAACCAGGAAGGAAGAGTTCAAGCTGCGCCTCGGGCGTATCTGGGTGGAACACCCATAGCCCAGGTCAGCGGTGGAAACCATCCGCCGCGGATTTACGGGAGTGAAATTCCGGGAGGGGAGCCCCGCGCCGGGTGGCAGGCTCTGGCAGAACTTGTCCACGGAGAACCGCAGCCGGACGAAGATACTACTCGGTCAAGCGTACTGAAGTGGCTGTCAGAGCTGAATCCAGCATTTGCCGATATCCCGGCAATCGATGAACTTCCTGATGACGGGATCAGAATGAGTTCCGCTGAGGTACCATCCCCTCGTTTCTCGTTGGACTGGCTAAATGAGCTAGAAAAAAAACGGAGTCCAGATCACAGCTTGGAACTCGTTCTGGCTAGCTGGACCTTCAGCACCGAAGAACTCTCCCAGTACTCGCCACCCCTGATGAAGCTAGAAAAGGAACCAGCTGTCTTTATGCATGTTGATGACGCTGCCAGACTGGGCCTGTCTGACAGCGATAAGGTGACAATACAATTGGATAGGGGCGCTTTGGAAGTGAGTGTCTCTGTCAAGGAAAACATGGCTTCTGGGATCATAGTCATGCCACGATATCGACTGCTGGAATGGCAAAAGATTGAAACGTTGCCGAAGTTCGTGTCATATGAAGACGTAAAGAGAGTAAATGTCTAAAGTGTCTAAAGTTCCAATGTCTTGGTAGGGCGGGCCTCTGTGCCTGCCATAGGGCCATCATCTGTAAATTAATGGAAATTACAAATCACAAAACCAAATGAATAAGGTTTCAGGTTTCAGTGTTCAGGTTTCAGATTTTTTATTTTCCTTCCCTGACACCTGACACCCGACACCTGAACCCCTGCTAACCGGTAGGTATCATGGACTGGATTATCGGGTTTGCCATATTGATTGTAAAACTGGGGGTGGTCCTGGTTGGCTTGCTTCTCCTGGCTGCCTATCTGGTGCTGCTGGAGCGGAAATTTCTGGGGAGGCTGCAAATTCGCTACGGTCCGAACCGTGCTGGAAAGTTCGGGCTACTGCAGCCTCTCGCTGACACAATCAAGATGTTGACCAAAGAGGACATTGTGCCTGAGGCGGCAGACCGGGCTCTTTTCCTTTTGGCTCCAGCGGTGGTCGCTGCCGAGGCCCTCCTCATCTTTGCGGTTGTCCCCTTTGGCACGAGCGTGACCATTCTGGGTAAGAAGATTCCCCTGGTCATAACGGATCTGAACGTAGGGTTGCTGTATGTGTTTGCCTTGGCTTCTTTAGGGGTTTATGGAGTTGCCCTGGGAGGCTGGGCTTCGAATTCGAAATACAGCCTTTTGGGTGGTATTCGTGGTGCTGCCCAAATGATTAGCTACGAACTTTCTTTAGGGCTTTCACTGGTTCCCATAGTCATGCTGGCGCGTTCCTTCAGCCTGGTTGATATTGTCCGGGCCCAGGCCGACTACCCCTTTATTCTGGTACAGCCGGTCTCTTTCATAATCTTTTTTATCAGTGCCATGGCTGAGACCAAGCGTATCCCCTTTGACCTCCCTGAGGCGGAAAATGAACTGGGCGCCGGTTACCACACAGAATATAGCGGTATGCGCTTTGGCCTGTTTTTCCTCGGAGAATATGTCAATCTCCAGGTGTTCGGAGCGCTGCTGGCTGTTTTTTTTCTGGGCGGCTGGCGAGGGCCGTTCCTGCCGCCGGTGGTGTGGTTTCTTCTTAAAATTTTAGTGGTGTCTGTATTAATGATTTGGGTGAGGGGGACACTGCCACGGCTGCGCTACGATCAACTCATGGACTTGGGCTGGAAGGTGTTGGTACCCCTGGCGCTGATAAATATTGTGGTAACGGGAGCAGTCCTTTTAATTTAAAAATCCGAAATCGAATTTGCAGGGCCCAAGAGTCGTACATATGAAGT
>JAUWKY010000022.1 GCA_030613915.1 Syntrophobacterales bacterium | reverse complement strand
GGGGTTGATCCCCGTAAGCGCCCAAATAGGCGATATGAGGTGTTTGTCGCCTGACCATCTCAGAGGACTCAATGCCGTGTAGCAAGCGCTTGCTCGACGAAATCCCCCTCGATCCCCCTTTGCGAAAGGGGGAAGATTTTTAAGTGATTTCATTAAGTTCCCCCCTTTAATAAAGGGGGGATAGGGGGGATTTGAAAGACCTTAATGTTCTCCTTCACTTTCCTAATCAAACTGTTTAGGGCTAGCTTGATCACGTAAAACCTTATTAGAGCGCTTCTGGGGATCAACCCCGCCCCTACAGATATTCCTTGATCAGAAGTTCTGCGATCTGCACTGTGTTGAGGGCGGCACCCTTGCGGATATTATCGGCTACGATCCAAAGGTCGAGCCCATTTTCGATAGAGATGTCTTCTCGAATCCTTCCCACCAGGGTGTCGTTGATGCCGGCTGCTTCCGATGGCATTGGATAGATTCGTTCATCCGGATTGTCCATCACCCTAACCCCGGGAGCCTGAAAAAGCAGAACCCGCGCCTCTTTAGCAGATAGCTTGCGTTCGGTCTGAATATTTACCGCTTCTGAGTGGCCATAGAAGACCGGAATGCGCACGGTGGTAGCGCTTACCCTAATGTTGGGATCCTCCATGATTTTATGGGTCTCATGGACCATTTTCATCTCTTCTTCAGTATAGCCATTTTCCAGGAAGCTGCCGATATGGGGAAAGCAGTTAAAGGCAATCCGGTGAGGATAGACCTCGGCTGTAACTTCCTGGAAGGTCAAGAGATTTCTCGTCTGTTCCGTCAATTCCTTCATGGCGTTCTTTCCGGTACCCGAGACCGCCTGGTAGGTTGACACCACCACTCGCTCAATTCCCGCGGCGTCATAGATGGGCTTCAGCACTACCACCATCTGAATAGTAGAACAGTTTGGGTTGGCGATGATGCCTTTGCGGCGATAGTCGGCGACAGCGTGAGGGTTGACCTCGGGTACCACCAACGGCACCTCCGGATCCATCCGCCAACCGCTGGAATTGTCGATTACCACACAGCCAGACTCGGCCGCTGCCGGTGCGAACTGCCGGCTAGCCGCAGCACCTGCCGAGAACAGAGCGATATCTACTCCCTCGAAAGAATCCTCACGGAGCTCTTCAACGTGCAGGCTTTCACCCCGAAAATCCAGAGTCTTTCCCGCGGAGCGGGAAGAGGCCAGCAGCTTGAGGGAAGCTACCGGGAACTCCTGCTCCTCAAGAATCTGGAGCATCTCATTACCGACCGCGCCCGTGGCGCCGGCTAGCGCTACATGATATTCGCTTTTCATTGCCCATTACCTCTTATAAACCAACTAGCTCTCGGATATATATTTAACCACCAAATCACCAACCTCCTGGGTAGTATAACCCATACGACCGGCGTCCATGCTTTTCAAGTCATCTTTTACTACGCGCTTGATAGCATCCTCCACCTGCTGACCAGCATCTTCTTCGCCCAGATTATCCAGGAGCATGGCCAAGGCAGCAACGGCTGCCAGAGGATTGATTACACTCTTCCCGGTGTATTTAGGGGCAGAACCTCCAATGGGCTCGAACATGGACACACCGTGTGGGTTTATGTTGCCCCCGGCTGCTATGCCCATACCACCCTGAATCATTGCCCCCAGATCGGTGATAATGTCACCGAACATATTGTCGGTCACAATTACGTCGAACCATTCTGGATTTTTCACCATCCACATACAAATGGCATCCACATGGGCATAATCCGTTTCGATATCCTTGTATTCCTGGGCTACTTCATGGAAGGTCCGCTCCCACAGGTCGAAGGCGTACGTCAGTACATTGGTCTTACCACAAAGCGTTACCTTCTGACGTCCCTGGCGATGGCAAAGCTCAAAAGCATAGCGGACACAGCGCTCCACGCCTTTACGCGTATTCACCGATTCCTGAATGGCAACCTCATCCGGAGTACCCTTTCTCAAAAAACCACCACTGCCAACATAGAGACCTTCGGTATTCTCTCTAACCACCACGCAATCGATGTCTTCAGGATTCTTATCCCGCAGCGGTGTCCAGACACCTGGATAGAGGACGACCGGGCGTAGATTTATATACTGGTCCAAGGCAAACCGAATTGTCAACAAGATACCCTGCTCCAGAATCCCGGGCTGAACCTCAGGGTGACCGATGGCACCCAAGTAAATGGCGTGCACTGTTTGCAGCTCATGGAGAACTGAATCAGGCAGGGTTTCACCAGTTTTCAAATAGCGGTCCCCGCCAATGTCATAGGAAACCAATTCGTAGGAGAAGCCATTACGTTCAGCAATGGCTGCAAGGGCCTTGAGGCCTTCAGCTACCACCTCAGGACCGGTGCCGTCGCCCGGAATTACGCCAATTCGATAGGTTTTTGCCATCACAACCTCCACTACCTGATTCGCAAAACGCTTAGCGCAAAGCGCCTAGCGTTACAAAAGTTCAAAAGGGGCAGAATTCCTGAATCCCTCAATCGCTCAATCTCTTCATTACATAGGGAATCAGACCGCCTCCGGCCACTAACTCTTGCATGAAGGGCGGCACTGGCTGTGCCTTGTAGGTAAGGTTTCGGCTTTTGTTGACAATAATTCCAGTTGCCAGATCTATTTCTAGCTGCTCGCCCGTGACAACATCGGCCGCCGCCTCCTCTGACTCCAAGATGGGCAGACCCATATTAAAAGCGTTACGGTAGAAAATACGAGCGAAGCTTGCGGCAATTACGCAGCTTACCCCGGCCGCTTTAATAGCAATGGGGGCGTGTTCTCGAGAGGAGCCGCAACCAAAATTCTTATCAGCGACGATAACATCACCTGGCGAGACCTTCTGAGCAAATTTGGGATCAGCGTCCTCCATGCAATGCTGGGCAAGCTCTTTCGGATCTGATGTATTCAGATAGCGAGCTGGAATAATGGCATCAGTGTCAATATCAGCCCCAAATTTCCACGCTTTTCCAGTAAATTTCATAGTTTTCTCCAAGGGTGCTCAGGAGTTAAAACCACGAAGAACATCACAATTCCTCCGGGCTGGCGATGCGGCCCAGCACGGCCGAGGCCGCAGCCACGGCAGGCGAGGCCAGATAGACTTCGCTTTCCGGATGACCCATTCGCCCCACGAAATTCCTGTTGGTAGTGGCCACGGCCCGCTCCCCAGCAGCGAGAATTCCCATGTGACCACCCAGACAAGGACCACAGGTTGGGGTGCTTATGGCAGCCTCTGCCTCAAGGAAAATTGTGAACAGACCTTCATCCATGGCCTGTCGGTAAATGGCCTGGGTGGCAGGAATGATGAGGCAGCGCACCCTGGGTGCAACCCTGCGGCTTTTCAGCAGCTGAGCAGCCAATCTCAAATCCTCAATGCGGCCATTGGTACAGGAGCCGATCACTACCTGATCAATGGGAATCTCATCCAAGGATGAAACCGGTTGGCTGTTTGCTGGGGAAGGTGGCAGGGCCACTTGTGGTTCGATCTCACTGACATTGTAAGTGATGACCTGCTCATACTGAGCATCAGCGTCGCTTTGGTAAAATTTATAGGACCGCTGCGCCCTTTCCTCCACAAAAGCCCGGGTACACTCGTCAGGTGCGATTATGCCGTTTTTTGCTCCTGCTTCAATGGCCATGTTGGCCATGGTCAGCCGTTGATCCATGGAGAGTTGAGCAATGACAGGGCCGGTGAACTCCATGGCCCGATAACGGGCACCATCAACGCCAATCTGGCCAATGGTATAAAGAATCAGATCCTTACCCGTAACCCAGGGACGAAGATTCCCCTGGAAGATAAACTTGATTGAGGCCGGCACGCGGAACCAGGTCCGGCCGGTTATCATAACCGCAGCAAGATCCGTACTGCCAACGCCGGTGGCAAAGGCTCCGAGTCCCCCGTAGGTACAAGTGTGGCTGTCGGCGCCTACCACCACATCTCCGGGGAGGACCAATCCCTGTTCAGGTAGGAGCGCGTGTTCGATGCCCATGCGACCCACCTCATAATAATGGGGTAATTCATGCTCGAGGGCAAACTCCCGCAAAAGCTGACACTGGGCGGCAGATTCAATGTCCTTGTTGGGTACGAAGTGGTCGGGGACAAGGGCAATCCTCGCCACGTCATAAATCTTTTCGGCACCCGCCTGGCGGAACCGCTCAATGGCAATGGGCGCAGTAATATCGTTGGCGAGGGAGAAGTCAACACTGACTTCGATGAGTTCTCCCGGTTCTACTTTGTCCAAGCCGGCGTGGGCCGCAAGAATTTTCTCGGTAATCGTCATTCCCATGGTAGCTACCTTTGTCGCTGGTCATTCGAATCTAGGAAACCTGGTCCATGGAGTCAGGTCAGAGCTCAATGGCTTTGCCGGTAAGCATGTCCGGTGGTTTTGGAGTACTGGAGTACTGGAGGAATAGAAATCCCAAATCACAATGACCAATCCGCCTCCGGCGGACCAAACCTGTTTTGTGTTTTGGTCATTGAATATTGGAATTTGAGATTTGTTTGTAATTTGGTGCTTGGAGTTTGGGATTTCATAAGTTTGCCTTACTCTACCGCTTCATGAAATATCCGCCTCCTGGCTATCCGTTTGTTGCTCAACGGATTGCCTGCGGCTTTGGAGTAAGCCATGAGCGTAACCAAGGGGACCTGAACTCACATAGACAAGGCCCAGAGTAAAGAGCATGATGGAAGGTTGGGCGGTGACTACCGACAAAAGCAGGACTATCAAGAACAGCGTCCGGAACGGCATCCGCTGAAATCCATCAAACTCTTTGAAGCTATTGTAAGGGATGTTGCTGACCATGAGAAAACCCAAGACGTAGGTCGTGGCCAACAACAGGAAATGCTTTGTGGGACCACTGCCTCCCATCCGGTAAAAAAACATCACGGTTGTGGCTACCATTAAGGCGGCTCCGGGAATGGGAAGTCCCACGAAATGCTTCTTGGGAGTCGGATCAGCCTGTGTATTGAAACGAGCCAGCCGCAGGGCGCCACAGGCAACAAATAGAAAAGCCGCTCCCCACCCCAGGCGGCCGAATGGTTGAAGTGCCCACAGATACACAAGCAGCGCGGGTGCTACCCCGAAAGCCACCAGATCCGCCAGAGAATCATACTCCACACCAAAGCGGCTGCTGGAGCCAGTGAGACGCGCCACCTTGCCATCGAGAATATCGAAGAGAATGGCAAAAAGAATCGCAATTGCTGCCGTCCTGAAGTCGTGATTGATGGTGGCAATAATGCTATAAAAGCCGCAAAACAGGTTACCGGTGGTAAGAAGGTTAGGAAGGAGGTAGACACCTCGTTTCTTCTGTCGTGGCTTTTTAGTTCTCCGTTTCACTTGTCTTTTAGGTGGTAACATAAAATACTCTCTCCTGCTTTAACACCTTGCCCCATGTTTATTGCCAACCGGCTGTCAGTGGGAACGAAGACGTCCAGCCGAGAGCCGAAACGAATCATACCAAAACGGTCACCCCGCTGAACCCGCTCACCCGGCTTCAGCCAGCAGTCGATTCGCCGAGCGACCAAGCCGGCAATTTGGATGAAAACTATTTTTTCTCCACCAGAGATTCTCAAAATCACTGCATTGTGTTCGTTGTCTCTAGAGGCCTTATCCACATGGGCAGCAAAAAATGTGCCTTTTTCGTAATGAACGCTTTCCACCTCTCCAGAAAAAGGTATACGGTTCACGTGGACATTGAAGATTGACATAAAGATGCTTATCTTCAGGGTCTCTTTGTTTAAAAACCTATCTTCAAATACTTTCCCGGCGAAAATGATTCGTCCGTCAGCCGGAGCCAGCACCGCCTGTGGGTCCTGCGGTATGGTCCTCTCAGGGTCTCGGAAGAAGTTTATCACCAAAAGCGTTACGATTAAAGTCAGTACAGTCAAAATCGTCCAGCCCAAGAGACCGAACAGAAGTAACAGCACCGCAAGGCCAATAATGTATGGAGAGCCTTGCTTGGCAATGGGCAATCGTCTCATGGCACCGGCATCGAAAATCTGGAAGTATCTATTAGTACACTAGTACACGGGCGAAAACAGACTGATCACACTAGCCCTTTTTCAACCAGGGCATCATGGCACGAAGTTTGGCACCCACCTCCTCAATGGGATGTTTCTTTTCCAGCCGTCGAATGGCGTTGAACACTGGACGGCCGGCCTTGTTTTCCAGGATCCACTCACGTGCAAATTCGCCACTCTGAACTTCGGAGAGAATCTCCTGCATGGTCTCCCGGGTCTCTTCCGTAATAATGCGCGTGCCCCGGGTATAATCACCAAACTCGGCAGTATCACTCACCGAGTAGCGCATGAAGGATATGCCTCCCTGGTAAAAAAGGTCAACTATAAGCTTCAGTTCGTGCAGACACTCAAAGTAGGCGATCTCCGGCTGGTAACCGGCCTCCACCAGGGTATCAAAACTTGCCTTGACCAACTCTGTCACTCCACCACAAAGAACCACCTGCTCCCCGAAAAGGTCGGTCTCAGTTTCTTCTTCGAAAGTGGTTTCAATCACCCCGGCTCTGGTGGCACCCAGTCCTTTAGCGTATGCGAGAGCCGTCCCCAGGGCATTGCCGGTGGCATCCTGGTGAATGGCAACCAATGATGGCACCCCCGCTCCCTTTTCGTATTCGCTGCGCACCAAATGGCCCGGACCTTTGGGAGCAATCATGACCACATCCAGGTTTGCCGCAGGTTGGATCTGACCGAAGTGGATATTAAAACCGTGTGAAAAGACCAGGGTTTTGCCCTCGGTGATGTGGGCGGCAACTTCTTCTCTGTACAACATTGCCTGGGCGTCGTCCTGAGCAAGAATCTGGACTACGTCGGCAAGGTTCGAAGCCTCACTGGCTGTGATGGGTTCGAAGCCATGCTCCTTTGCTAGTTCGTAATTCGGACTGCCCGTGCGCTGACCGACGATGACATCCAAGCCGCTGTCTCTCAAGTTCTGCGCCTGGGCGTGGCCCTGACTGCCGTAGCCAATGATTGCCACTTTTTTCCCTTTAAGCACGCCCAAATCAGCATCAGAATCATAGTAGATTTTCACTGTGTCCTCCTGTAGCTCCAGTAAAGAACCGGAAACCGGCAGGTCCAGATAACCATCAGGACCACTAGCCCGGATGTTTCATGAATCACTTGCTGCGACCACGGATATGGCCGTCCTTCCTGGCGTCCTCGGGTGTCGGACCCTGCGACGTACCGTTGAGGTACGCCTCGGAACCAACACCCTGCGGTTGCCCGGTGGCACAACCATCTTCGTGGTCTCGCGACAGCAATTCATGAAATATCCGGGCTAACCGGGAAGAGCCAAGCCCATTCCTCGGTGGTTTTGGGCAAAAACGTTTATGCTCTGCAAATGGTTACCAGTGCTTGGCAGGGCAGGGTGCATCCATGTCCTGCCCCTACCTTTTTGTGCTGTTCTTTCTACTGCGGGCAATGGCGACTTTACCGGTGCGGACCACCTCAACAATACCCACCTGAGTCAGCAGTTCGATAATCGCTTGGATTTTGCCCTCATCACCGGTCACTTCAATGGTATAGAAATTCTGACTGACATCCACCACCTTGCCCCTGAAAATATCCACAATGCGGAGTGCTTCAGCCCGGGTATTGGCCTCGGCCTTCACCTTGATCAGGGCCATTTCCCGGTCCACAAATCTCACTTCGCGAAAATCGATCACCTTGATAACATTTACCAGCTTGTTGAGCTGTTTGACAATCTGCTCCATGATCATTTCGTCGCCGGTGGTCACCAGGGTGATATGGGAAACTCCCTGATCAAGAGTTTCGGCCACGGTCAGGCTCTCAATATTGAAGCCCCTACCGCTGAATAATCCAGCCACCCGGGAAAGGACGCCGGGCTGATCTTCCACCAGGACACCGAGGGTATGCCTCACGACATTTCTCCTTTTACGCCAATGTTAAAGAAAACTCGACTCCTAAGGTTGCTCCCGAGGCTTGACCACATACTATAGGCCCGTTGTCCGTAGTCAGTTGTCCATTGCCTAAAGTCGCATAGCGCATCCTTCGACAAGCTCCCCGAGACTACGCTTGGGACAGGCAGGACAGGTAAAGCATAGCGTGTATGGGCGAGAAAAGCGAGAAAAGCAAGAAAAGCGGGAAAAGCAAAAAAAGTCGGTCTCTTTCCTTTCTCGCCTTGGCCCTTTCTCGCTTTAACCCTATCCGTTTGGCGCTCTGCGCTTTGCTGCGAACTCAGTGAGCTGACCACTGACGGGTTCCTACGCCAGGAGCATTTCCGTCATCGCTGCTCCAGCAGGCACCATGGGATAGACACATTCTTCCGGATTGACCACAAAATCCATGATTACCGGCTTGGGCGAAGCGAACCCTTCTCGGATAACCGATTCCACCTCATCGGGCTTGTGGGCCCGCAGCCCCAAGGCACCGTAGGCCTCAGCAAGCTTAACGAAATCTGGCGCAATTTTGAGGCAGGTAGAGCAATAGTTTTTCTCGTAGAAGAGTTGCTGCCACTGCCGGACCATCCCCAGATATTGGTTGTTCAGAATTGCCACCTTCACTGGTAGGTTGTTTTCCACGGCAGTGGTCATCTCCTGGAGGCACATCTGAATGCTGCCATCTCCTGCAACATCAATGACCAATCGGTCAGGAAAGGCGGCTTGAGCGCCGATGGCTGCCGGGAGGCCGTAACCCATAGTGCCCAGTCCGCCCGAAGTGAGCAAAGTGCGGGGCTCGGAGAAGTGGTAGTATTGGGCAGCCCACATCTGGTTTTGGCCAACCTCGGTGGCAATGATGCCCTTACCCTCACTGAGTTCGTAAAGTTTTTCGACCACATACTGAGGTTTGATCAAGTCGTCCTTTTGTTCATAAGCTAGAGGATAGGTTTCCTTCCATTTCTGGATCTGATCCAGCCAGGGCTTCCTGATCTTCTCCAGGTCGTCTATTGGACTTTCTTTGATCAGTTGGAGGAGCTTTTTGAGCGCATCCTTGCAATCGCCAACAATGGGTATGTCTACCTTAACATTCTTGCTTATTGAGGTCGGATCTATGTCAATGTGGATAATCTTGGCCAATGGGGCGAACTCATCGAGCTTGCCGGTGATCCGATCGTCGAAACGGGCACCGATGGCAATGAGTAGATCAGTATTTCCCACCGCCATGTTGGCCCGGAAGGTGCCGTGCATTCCCAACATACCGAGCCACAACTCGTGAGGGGCAGGAAATCCCCCCAACCCCATGAGAGTTGTGGTCACCGGACACCTGAGTTGCTCTCCCAATTGCTTGAGTTCTTTGGCAGCATTGGAATTAATCACCCCACCACCGGCATATATCATCGGCCTTTTGGCCTTACCAATGGCGGTATATGCCCTTTTGATCTGACCCATGTGGGCCTCGGTCGTTGGTTTGTATCCCTTCAAGGAAATATTTTTGGGATACTTGTACTCGGTCTTGGCATTGATGACGTCCTTGGGCAGGTCCACCAAGATGGGACCGGGTCGCCCGGAACGCGCCAGATAAAAGGCCTCACGGATGATCCTGGCGAGATCGCGCACGTCCTTGACTAAATAGTTGTGTTTGGTGCATGGACGGGTGATGCCAACGATGTCTGCCTCCTGAAAGGCGTCGTTACCGATGAGCGCAGTTGGCACCTGGCCGGTGAACACCACTATGGGGATGGAGTCCATATAGGCCGTGGCAATGCCGGTAACCGTGTTGGTGGCCCCGGGGCCGGAGGTTACCAGGCACACGCCCACGCGACCAGTGGCACGGGCATAGCCATCTGCCATGTGGGCTGCTCCCTGCTCGTGGCGAACGAGGATGTGGCGTATGTCGTGCTTCGGCATCTCATCGTAGAGATCGAGGAGCACACCACCAGGTAAACCAAAGATGACTTCCACCCCTTCCGCTTTTAAGCACTCGAAAAATATCTGGGCTCCTGTTAGTTTCATGACTCACCTCTATCTATGTTTGGCCAAAATGGCCTCGATTTTGTCTCGGCCCGCCAGTTTCAGTTTTTGGATGCGTCTCTTTTCCATTTCTTCTCCCGTAGTCAGATACGGGCGCTGGCTGAATTTTTCCAGTTGTTCCTCGTAGCGGTGATGTTCTTCAATGTGCTGGCGCAACTCTTCGCTGCGAGGAAGGAGACGGGCGATCAGTTCCTCATCCCACTTTTCCATACCCTATCCCCCTTGAAGCATCCAGCCCAGGCAAAGTTGGATGCGAATGATGTTACGTAGAATGAAGGGATAAATGAATATCTATATGCAATCTGGACTATTTTGTCAATATGGAATCATTGGAGTATTGGAGTGTTGGAGTACTGGAAAAATATTCAAGTCTCGAGGGCTTTCTTTTCGCATTACTCCATTGCTCCATTACTCCGCTACTCCAGCGCCCCGAAGTATTGGTATTCCACAACTTTCTAACCTCTAAAGGGGTTGAATGAAAGTCATGCCTCTGAGCGCGCAGCTTTACTCGGATATCCTGTTGAGTTCTGCCTCGGATGGACGGACGTATAGCGGAGTGCAACTTGAGATGTCTTCGTGTATTCCTCTGCGGAGCTTATGCCAGGCCAGCCAGGCTACGGAGCTTGCATGGACGACATTAAGATGGGGTGGTACCAGATGCAAGCGCTTACCGAGTTTGCCTGTCAAGTAGTCTCCATAGCGCAGGAGCGCGTCTCCAACCAGGAGGGTTTTCTCCGAGATGAGGTCTACCAGCTTTTCAGGCTTGATCGCCATGTAAGGGCTAAGCCTCGCCGGCACCTGCTCATCGTCCATGCGGTAAAGGGCTGTATAGATCTCACCTTTGCGTGCATCCAAAACCGGGTAGATTGGGTAAGGGGCGAGGGGAACATTAGCTGCCAGTGCATCTAAAGTGGGAACACCGGCCAAAGGTTTACCTGTTGCCCATGCCAGCCCTTTGACAACGCTCAGCCCGATTCGCAAACCGGTAAAGCTTCCAGGACCAAGACTCACCGCCAGTCCATCGAGATCGTCCAGGGTCCAGTCGGCATCCGTCAGAATCCGGTCAATGCCCGGCAACAAACGCTGATTGTGGGTTGCACTGATGTTGAGGATATGCTGAGCCTTGAGCAAAGCTCCCTCTACTATAGCAATACTCCCGACTGGCGTGGACGTGTCAATGGCAAGGATTTTCATTATGGGCGCATAGCCTTTGGTAAGCAGTGAGCGGTAAGCAGTAAATCGTTGAAACCGTAGAAATCGTAGAAGTCGTAGAAATCATTCAAGTCGTCAAGGCAGCTAATAGCGACAGATCTCCCGAATAACGAATAACTAATAACGGATAACGACACTGCCTGCTGTTTACTGCTTCGTTCGAATGCCCTCGGCAATCTCCCTCACCTTAACCATAACCTCCTGCTCATCTATGTCCAGAAGCTGACGCTCCCGCATAATTACACTTCCGTCTATGATCACGTCGCGCACATCAGCCCCTCTTGCCGCGTAGACCAGGTGTGAACAAGGCTCATACATGGGAGTTAGATGTGGCTGGTTGAGGTCGATTACGATTAAGTCCGCCTTCTTCCCTGGTTCCAATGAACCTAGGATCTGCGACATTCCCAGCGCAGCCGCGCCCCCATTGGTGGCCATGGCCGCAACTTGAAGAGCTGAGCTGAGAGCCGGGTCACCCTGGTGGACTTTGTGGAGTTTTGCGGCAGTGTCCATTTCCTGGAAGATGTCCAAATTGTTGTTGCTGGCACAGCCATCAGTTCCCAAGCCAACCTTGACCCCGGCGGCTAACATTTCCGGAAGGGGCGCCACTCCAGAGGCCAACTTCATGTTACTCTCTGGGTTATGAGAAACTCCTACTCCGCTGTGGGCTAAAAACTCTATTTCTTCATCGTTTACCATTACCGCATGATGACAAATGGTCTGGGCGTCTAGCAGTCCTAGACTTCTAAGATGATCCACGGGCCGGTGTCCGTACCTTTGCAGGGTCTCTTCCAACTCGGTCCGGGTTTCAGCCAGGTGAATCTGGAAAAGGATTTCGTGCTCCCTGCAGATATCTTTGGCGCCGATTAAGGTCTCCGGTGAGCAGGTGTATGGTGAATGGCAGAAAATACTTGGCATAAGCCGGGGTGACTTTTCCTGCCAGCGAAAAACAAACGCTTCTGCCGCTTTCAGGTTTATTCTCGGATCAGGTACTCCAGGAGCGGGAAAGTCGACCACTCCTTGACCGAGGACCGCGCGTATGCCGCTGGCAGTCACTGCTTTGGCAGCACCATCTTCGAAAAAGTAACCATCACAAAAAGTGGTAGTACCACTCTTGATCATCTCTACCACCGCTAGCAAAGTGGCCCAGTAGACATTTTCTTCGTTGACATAGGTTGCCTCGGCGGGGAAAATGTATTCCTGAAGCCATTCCTGAAGTGGCAGGTCGTCGGCGAGGCCACGGAAACAGGTCATGGCGGCGTGGGTGTGCAGATTTATCAAGCCCGGCATTAGGAGACAGCCACAAGCATCCAGCTCTTCTTTCGCTTCGATCTCTTCGGCCAGACGCGAAGTTTCGCCCACTGCAACGATACGATCACCGCTAATCGCCACTGCACCCTTTTCCAGGATCTCCTTGCCTTCATTAAA
>JAUWKY010000188.1 GCA_030613915.1 Syntrophobacterales bacterium | reverse complement strand
GTCTGGAGCGGCCAGTACGAATACATGGTGCGGGCCCAGCAGCGGTTGATGATCGTGGTGCCGTTGACCCTGATCATCATCTTCCTGCTACTTTACTTCAACTTCAAAAACATCACCGAGAGCCTCATCGTCATGTTGAGTGTGCCCTTCGCTCTCACCGGCGGCCTCTGGCTCATGTATCTGTTGGGCTACAACATGAGTGTGGCCGTTGGGGTGGGGTTCATCGCCCTGGCCGGGGTGGCTGCTGAGACTGGGGTAATAATGCTGGTGTATTTAGATGTTTCATATCATAAATTCAAAGCCAGGTACGGGGAGAAATTCAACCGGGCGCGGTTGAACGACGCCATCGAGGAAGGGTCAGCGCTACGGGTGCGCCCCATAATGATGACCGTCATCACAACCACGGCAGGGCTCATGCCCATCTTGTGGGGCCATGGGACCGGCTCTCAGGTGATGAAGCGCATAGCCGCCCCCATGGTGGGGGGCCTGGTGAGCGCCACCATCCTCACTCTCATCGTAGTGCCGGTGATCTACGGCTTGTGGCGGGGATGGGGATTGAAAAAGTAAGGCGAAAAAGGATGGACCAATGGATACCACAAAAGAATCGCTGAAAATAGCGTTGATCGCTGGTTTGGTGATAGTGACATCTATTTTGCACTACAGCAACATTCATGGGAACATGGAATTGCACATCCTCCACCGGGAGCTATTTTTTATCCCTATCTTGCTGGCTAGTTTCTGGTTCGGACTCAGATTCGGCGTGACCACTGCTGTGGTGGTTAGTCTTATCTATGTACCCTTCATTTTTGTTCATGATAACCCTCATACCACAGGTCTGGCGGTGATGACCCAGATTCTGGTATTCATCCTCATAGCTTTCGGGCTTGGTTGGTTGGTTGAAAGACAGAGGAGGCAACAGGAAGAGGTGCTGGCGGCTGAAAGCCTCACCGTGCTGGGAAGAGCTGCGATTGCTATAGGCCACGAAATGAAAGACCTCTTGGGAGCCCTCAAACGGATAGCTAAGAAGGCAGAAGAACAAGAATGTGTTGGATTAGATGAGAATTTCGAGCAGGAAATGTCTCGCCTTGAACAGATGGTCGGAATCTTGTCCTCGTTTGTTACCACAGAACCCGTACAGGTATTCTCTCGTGATATGAATGAAGTTATTAGAGAAAAGTTCGAAAATTACGACAAGGCCGCCAGAAAGATCGGAGTAAATCTCGAAACAAGTCTCGATGAGAGCGGGTGCCCTTCCAGAGTGGACAAGAATGCGATCGGTTGGGTTTTAGAGCAAATCATCAAGAATGCCCTAGAAGTTTCAGATAAAGGACAGACAATCCATTTGCGCTCACGTCGGAGTGGCAACTTCTGTAGTGTGGAAATAGAAGATGAAGGGCCTGGAATTAAACCGGAACATTTACCCAGTATTTGCAAGCCATTCTTTACAACAAAAGAAATGGGGCAAGGTTTAGCCCTAGCCGCATGTCGGAAGATATTGCGTGATATGGGAGGAGATATTCAGGTCGCCAGTGAGTGGGGCCATGGCGCGATTTTCACTATAATCATTCCGCGAGAGTATTCGGGTAAACCGTTGGCTGCGGATCCTGTAGCTACGGTGATTCGAGGAGAAAAAGTTGAGAGAATCTACAAATAATGATAATAGCAACAGAGTTTTCTTGGAACCAGAACGGTAATCCTTTCATCCCTATACGCTCGTTTACAATGCAAGACATCCTGCTCCCCGGGAGACTCGTGAAAGATTCATGGGAACTAAAGGTGGCTACCGAATTGGATGTGGATCCGGCTGTTGAAGAACTCAGTGATCAGATGAATGATCGGCAGCGAGCTGCCTTCAAAGATAAATTGCAGCGCTACGTGCGCAAATCAGATCGGGAGCTCATTGTGGCCGTGCACGGAGGGCAGACGTTAGGTCTGGTCTGTGTAATTGAGCAGGCTCAGTTTCCCCCCCGCTTCCCCGAACAGAAAGCGAGCCATTTGCGCAACTTCGCCTGCGGCACGCAGGTCCTGGTACATCCTTCTTTCCGCAAGCAAGGTGTTGGTGGTAGTCTTCTAGCTCGCGCCGAACATTGGGCCCACGAACAAGGATTGACGGGATTTTGGATCGTCACCCACCGCAAGGCTGATTGGTACAAAACTCATTTCGGCTACCAAGAAATTCACCGGATTGATGAAAAAGGTGTAGAAAAAATCCTAATGGCGAAGAGCTTCGAGTGATCCTAATAAGGAAGAATGCGACCGATTAGCCTGGATAGGACCTATCGCTTGAGCACCTGAGCCAGAGAAAATCTTGTTTCAATCCCCCTGATTTGATAGAGCCAGAAGAGATAAAAGGCAAGGAGTAAGAAGAGAGAGTCGCGAAAGAGGTCCAGCACGGTCATGGTATGGGCGCTCTGAGTCGTAAAACAGCCACAGTGGATGTCCAGGCCTCGAGCCAGGTTGATTCCCAGCGCTCCAAGGAAAACCAGCAACAACCCGCTGAGTACCAATACACTTCCCCGGACCCAGAGCCCCAATATTAGTAGGACACCACTCAGCAATTCCAACCACGGCAAACAAATGGCAACCAAGTTTACCGCCACCTCCGGCAAGAGTTGGTAGTTATAGACAGCCTCGGCAAAAAGATCAGGATGCCTGATTTTATCCAGGCTGGCATAAATAAAGACGCACCCCAAAACAACTCTTGCTACAAACGCTACGTTGGGATGACTCAACCAGGAAGCTATGTGCCTATCTTCGCCCATGAATACCATCCATATCGGTGGGCGATGCCCACCCTATATCATTTTCCATGGAGTGTTGAAGCATTGCAAAATCTCAAATTCCAAGCACCAAATTACAAACAAATCTCAAGTTCCAATATTCAATGACCCAAACATATATTGGAATTCTCTTTTCTTAAGATGATGTGAACGTTTGGAATTTTGAATTTCGGTCATTGTTATTTGTTTGTTATTTGGGTTTTGTGATTTGTAATTTACATTAACTCCTGCCTGCTGCCCCCTGCCAGCTTGTCCTGAGCTTGTCGAAGGGCTGCCTCACCGTCCTTCCTCGATCGGCTGCCCAGCTCCTTGCCATTGCTGCATGCCACCGGTGAAGATCTCTACCCAATCCACTCCGGCAAAAAGTAGTTTTTCGGTAAGTTCCACGCTCATCTCGCAGCTGGCACCATCACAGTAGGTGATTACCCGTGGTGCCGCCCGTAGCTGCTCCTCTAATCTGGGGAAAACCGAATCAAAATCTCTCACTGGGAGACTCACCGCTCCTGGGATGTGTCCCTGCTCAAAAAATTCCGGGTCGCGCGCGTCCACCAAAAGAGCATCACCACGCTTATATACCTCTTTGACCTGCTTGAGCGACACTGCTGGCAATCCCCCTGTCAATTGCTCGTTGAGCACTTTTTCCTGCCACCGTTCCATCAGGGGAATCCCCTCTGCCCGGAACGCATTCACGGCAATGCCAAGGGCTCCGGATATGATTATAATTCCGATTGACTGGAGGAGAGATCGCTTCATATGGCTTATGGGTAGACGACGATAGGCTTGTCTTGTTCTTCGGTGATGCGGCCAACATGGGAGGCTGCCGGAGTTTTCAATTCCTGCAAGCGGGCTATCAGCTGCTCTGTTTTCTCTGAGGATACGGCAATGAGCAACCCCCCAGCGGTCTGAGGATCGGCCAGCATCAGGGATATTTCCTGGCGCAACCCGTTCTGGTAGCGCAGGTGTGGATTGACATATTGTAAGTTAGTGTGGGTGGCAGCAGGGATCTTGCCTTTGCGGACGAATTCCCATGCTTCTTCCAGGGTGGGAACCTTGCCTGCAAAAATCTCAGCACTCACCTTGCTGGCCTGGGTCATCTCCAGAAGATGTCCCAAAAGACCAAATCCGGTAACGTCAGTAACAGCGTGAACGCCAACCTCTCTCATGGCCTGGGCTGCGTCTTTATTCAAAGTAGCCATGAGCGCCGTCGCCTTTTCAATGAGAGGATCACTGGCAATACGACGCTGAATGGCTGAAGAGATGGCTCCTACTCCCAGAGGCTTTGTAAGCACCAAATCATCGCCAGGTCTGGCGTCTCCGTTGGTGCGAATCTGATCTATCTCTGCATAGGCAGTGACCACCAAGCCATATTTCAGTTCGCTGTCCTCGATGGTGTGGCCACCCAGCACGGAAATTCCCGCCTCTTTGGCCTTATCCACACCGCCGCGGAGAATATCGGACATGACGCTGAGTGGCAAAGTGTGCTGAGGAAAACCCATGATGCTGAGGGCAAAAAGAGGCTCAGCACCCATTGCATAGATGTCACTGAGAGCATTGGCCGCGGCGATCTGGCCAAAACTGTAGGGATCATCCACAATGGGTGTAAAGAAATCCACAGACTGCACGATGGCGTGAGTCTCATTCACCCGGTAAACAGCGCAGTCATCAGCGGTATCAGCTGCCACCAGTGCGTTGGGATCGTCCACTGGCGGCAGGCTTTTGAGAGCTTTGGCCAGATCCTCCGGCCCGATCTTGCAAGCTCAACCGCCTTTTCCCGCAAACCGGGTCAACTGTGGCTCTTCAGTAGAGCTCCTCAGGAGAAGCCGGTCAATGAGTTGTCTGCCAAAAGCCGCTTTCATTTTTCATTCCTTGACCTTGTCCATTACAACTTTAATACTATCCTAACAATAACAATTGCTAAAGTTAAGCTCTTGAGGATTTTTGGTCAAATAGATAATCACGATAAATTCTATATACTCCATTAGAAAATCCAATACTAGCCTGCATATTTCTCGAGACAACAATTCATGAAATATGCGGGCTAGACTCAAGGGATTCAAAACTTGCGGCTGCGGAGAATGTTATAGATCAACCAGAGGCCCAGAACTCCAGAGACCAGGTAGCCGATGATGCCAAGGGCGGGGAAACCGAAAAGCAGGGGTTTCACCCCGGTGGTGATGATCATCGAGGAGGCCACTATCAAGGCAGCGACGATAATGCCCAAAGTGAGACGATTAGCAATGTTCTCCAGGGTGCTACGAATCCCACCCAGGTTTTCGTGCTGAAAGCGGATGCTCAGTTCGCCACGATCAATCTTGCCTATGATCTGACTCAGCTGCAGGGGCA
>JAUWKY010000057.1 GCA_030613915.1 Syntrophobacterales bacterium | reverse complement strand
TCTTGACAGTTCCCGAGCCATTCAGTCATAAATTAGGGAGAAGTTTCCCATTGTCCGAATTCCATCACAACGCACCTAGCCCGGATATTTCATGAATTGGCTACTAAAAACGAGTAATTGGCAATTCAGATAAACACAAGGGGGTAGTGTTATGAGAAAACTTATCCGTGTAGACATGACCGAGGGGAAAATCCAGGTGGAGGAACTTGCCCCGGAATACGCAGCGCTTGGAGGGAGAGGGCTTACCTCAGGAATCGTGGCAAGCGAGGTACCGCCGCTCTGTCATCCTCTGGATCCCAGTAACAAGTTGGTGGTGGCTGCAGGCCTTTTGTCAGGCACAACTTGCGCCAACTCAGGGCGCCTTTCCATTGGTGCCAAAAGTCCCCTTACTGGAGGAATAAAAGAAAGCAATGTGGGGGGCAATGTGGCAATCAAGCTCGGCAAATTGAGAATAGCCGGGGTGGTACTGGAAGGGCAGGCCCCCGAAGGTAAACTATTCTACTTGCTGGTGAACAAGGATGGTGTTCAACTGCAGCCCGCAAACGAATTCAAGGGACTGAAGAACTACGACCTCGCCAGTAAACTGCAAGATAAGTATGGCAAAAAGGTTGGGATTGTCTCAATCGGGCCAGCCGGGGAAATGAAGTTATCAGCAGCTTCGGTAGCGGTTACCAGCACCAATGGAACACCATCCCGACATGCCGGCCGAGGTGGCATGGGCGCGGTTATGGGCTCCAAGGGTATGAAGGCCATTGTGGTAGATGACAAAGAGGCTCCCGGGGTCACCTATGCAGATAAGAAAGCCTTCAAAGAGGCCGCTGGGGTTTTCAGGGATGCTCTGCGCGAACACCCCGTCACAAAACCGGGGGGAGGATTGGCCGTCTACGGAACCAATGTGCTCACCAGCATCATCAACGAGGCGGGGGGCTTTCCCACCCGCAATTTCACCGAGGGACAGTTCGAAGGAGTAGCGAAAATTAGCGGTGAGACCATGCACGATGTCATCAAGGAGCGTGGCGGTAATCCCACTCACTCAGGCTGCTCAACCTGTATCATTCAGTGCTCAAACGAGTATGTTGACAAAGATAAGAACTATGTAACCTCCGCCTTGGAGTATGAAACTATCTGGGCCAATGGCGCCAACTGCGGCATTGATGATCTTGATGCAATTGCCGAGATTGACAGATTGTGCGACGACTACGGCCTGGACACCATAGAGACAGGTTGTGCAGTTGCTGTGGCAATGCATGCCGGGGTCAAAGCTTTTGGCGACGCCGCCGGTGCCATCGAACTCATACACGAAATCGGCAAGGGCACGCCTCTGGGGCGTATATTGGGCAGCGGCACTGCGGTTACCGGGCAGGCTTATGGAGTTTCGCACGTACCGGTAGTAAAACGCCAGTCCCTCCCAGCCTACGACCCGCGGGCAGTGAAAGGTATAGGTGTTACCTATGCCACCACTACCATGGGCGCAGACCATACAGCCGGGTACGCAGTAGCCACCAATATATTGAAAGTTGGTGGCTTCGTAGATCCTCTCAAGCCTGAGGGACAAGTTGATCTTTCCAGAAATCTCCAACTCGCCACCGCGGCGATTGACGCCGCAGGGCTCTGTGTATTCGTCGCCTTTGCCGTTTTGGACATTCCCAGCGGTTTGGAGGCTATCCCAAAGATGTTAAACGCTCAATACAATTTGAATATGACCATGGACGACGTGATCGAATACGGCAAGCAAATAATCAAAACGGAATTGGAATTCAACAAGGCTGCCGGCTTCACACCCTCTGACGACCGGCTCCCTGAATTTTTCAGCAAAGAGCCGCTGGCGCCTCACAACGTGGTCTTTGACGTAACGGATGAAGAGCTGGACACGGTGTTAGATTTCTAGAACGAACCACAATTGACTCGTAATCAGGGGGCCTTTGGCCCCCTTTGCTAATTGAATATCGAACATCGAATGGACACAGCCATGCGAATAACCGTTCTTTTAGGTGGAGATTTGAGAAACGAAGCGGGGGAGGGGTGCCAAGAATTTGAATTGGAGCTCACCTCCGGATCGAGAGTTGAAGACCTGCTGCCTCGACTTGGCCTCCCTGAAGACAGGATCAAAATGATTATGGTAAATGGCCGGGGGGCCACCCTGTATACAGAGATCAGCGAAGGAGATCGGGTGGCTCTCTTTCCACCGGAGCTGGCGTTTAACACCTTTGTTTCCCTGGGCTTCAGGAAGGAATCGGTGGAGAAAAGAAAGAAGCAGAGCGCATAGAGCATGGCGTAACAAAACATTCCAATCCAGATTCAAACATTTATGCGGGTGGGGATAAACCCCACCCCTACAATTTTGGATGGTATGTGTTATGCTGCTGACCTCCTTCAAGATGACCTGAGCGTAAATCATAAATGCATCTCTTGAAGCTCACGCCAGGATTCTGTTCTATCCTGTCTGCTAACCGGTCTGCCAAGCTCCTCGATCACATCAGCAACATACGATTCTTGGCGCATTCCAACCAGAACAGTCGTTATGCCCAGGGTGGACCGCAGTGCCCGCAACGCCATCTGGCTCAAGGTCGCAGCCTCGGCCCAATCCGCATCCGCTGAGGACACCCTGGCTTTGGTCCGGGCTGCATTTTCGGCTGCCTCTTCCTGATAGACCGAAGAAATGGCCTGAAACGCGGCCTCGAGTATTTCCTGGTGCGACCGTATCCAGGGGAAGACCGATTCTGTAAGACTTTCCTGCTGCTCCAAAAACTGCACCACTCCTCTTATCCGCGGCCCAAAATAGAATGATTGAAGTTCTTGCCAGCGTTCATAGCTGCCAAAATTCGACCATTGTTGCTTCAGGACTCCACCAATGGCGACTTGCTCTAGAACCTGTGCTTGTAAGGATGGCGTCAGGCTAAGTTCAGGGAGAATTTCTCGCTTGAGCAGTTCTTCCGAGTGGATGAGGTCATCCATACGCTGAGATATCTCCTCTGTGCTCGCAGCTCGAGTTGCCTGGACCTCAGCCAGACGAATGAGTCTGTTATCGATGATTGCATTCAGCGGTCGATTAATGAGAACTCCCAGTTTCTTGTCACGGGCAAACTGGACAACACTCTGCCCGTTCGATTGATTCGTTTCTGTAACTCCTCCTGTCTCAAAGAGATTCATCGGTAGCTGAATGAGGCGAAAGTGGTGCTTGGACGAAAGGGATTCCGCGATTTCCCACACCCTTTCCAAAGAGGTGAATTCCGGATCGGTAGCAGGGGAGGGGAAGGTATTAGAGCTGATGCCATAAAAGCTGATTCGACCTCTTTCCACTTCGTGCTCTAGGTGCTCGAACGCACGTTTTATACGGCTGTAGTATTCCCGCCGAGCCTCCTCCAATATGAGTCCGGTTTTACTAGCCCAGCTGAGATAGTATTCGGGATTATGAAGAAGATAAAAATCCAGACAACTGAGTCGCAGTCGTTCCAAACTCCGGGTAAGTTGATCTTCCAGAAACTCAGGATGAATGCAGTGTTCCAGTCCATCTGCGTAAAGCACCAGTTCCCTGAAAGAGCTTCCTTGCCGTTTGCGTTCCTGGCTGAGCTCATAATTCTGCCCCTGAAGATAGCCCACCTTGGATACTACCACCACCGACTCTCTGGAAATGTCACCTGATGAGGCTAGGTCCTCTAGAACAGCTCCGACCAGTGCCTCCGATCCACCATCTGCATAGTTTGAGCTCGTATCAATGAGATTAGCACCAGCTAGCAGCGCCATCCGCAAGGCTTCTCGATGCTCGTCAACGGTTGCATCCACACGATAGCAGCCAAATCCTGCCTGGCTTACCAGCAAACCGCTCTGGTCCAATTCGCCATAGTGGAAAGAACTGTGCTCTTGCGCATAGAACTCCGTGCCCTCGGGTGTGGCAAAGCCTCGGATCAAGTTTTTCCTCCCGTAGAAAGTATTGCTTAGTAAGGTAAGTAATGTCTTAAACAATCTCAAGCGGTTGCAACAAAGTAAAATATCAGATTCCAAGCACTAAATCTAAGTATTCTAGATGTCGGGAGTCATTCAGTTGCCAGGTGTCAGGTGTCAGGTGTCAGGAAAAAGAAACATAGAAACTGAAACCTTAACACTGAACACTGAAACCTTTATGATAGACCGCAGCACTTACAACCTATTGGTAATTAAATAGTTTTTCCTCTTGACTATTTACGCTACATTTACTATTAAAGTAGCAAATATATCTTGGAGGTGAAAAAATGGCAGATACAGCATACACCATCAGGCCCTTTCCACAAGAGTTGCACCGCAAGGCAAAAGCCACAGCAGCACTCGAGGGCATCACCTTGAAAAAACTTATCTTGAAAGCACTGGCTGAGTATGTCGACAGGCAACAGAGTCATCTGACCGGGGGTAAACCAACTCTAGAAGAACTGCTCCTGAAGTGTGAAGAAGACTTGGAGAGAATTATTGGTCCGACAGAAGCAAAAAGGTTGGGCAAGTGGCGCGAATTCGAAGGTAATTACTTGAGACTTATCCCTTTTGTCCAGTGGCGTTTGAGAGCTGCAAATGAGGAAAATATCCATAAACTTGAGAGAGAGGGTGGCCTGAGTTTGGAAAGAATAGCACTGGATTACTATCCGGAATTTTTCAACCCGAGTGACCTTCAGGAAGCCAGGAAAAAATTGGGAATCAAAAAAGAATCATAACCGGCATAGATGCATGCTGCCACTATCTAGTTTCCGTCCGAAAACGGCCCTTTTCCGCAATCTCTTTGTCAATCTGCGGAATTTCTTGTGCGACGTACCACGGTACGTCTCCGCGCAATTCCTTGATTTCCTTGATCTTGCGAAAAATTGCTCGTTTCTGGCTCGGAAACTCGCTAATGTCCATCGGGGGTTTCCGGATGGACACTATCTAGATCGTTACCATAAAACTTTAAACTAATTTAATAAGTTTATCATAAAATAGCATTAAGTACATAGACTTAAATAACCACAGGAGAACAGAAAAAATGAATATGGTGCAAGTCAGACCTTATGGGGCATGGGTATCCCCAATCACCTCAGAGCTGATCGTATCTGAAACCGTATCGCTAGGACAGATCGTTCTGGATGGCAATTACATATACTGGAGTGAGTCCAGACCGACAGATGCTGGTCGCAACGTCATCGTGCGCTGGAGCCCGGATGGCAAGACCGATGATTTGACGCCAAAGCCATTTAATGTCCGTACACGCGTGCATGAATATGGGGGCGGGGCCTACATTGTCTCAGATGGGACTATTTATTTCTCCAACTTCGCTGATCAGGGGCTGTATCAACAGGGGGCCGACCTTGAGCCCCAGCCCCTAACCGGGGGAACTGCAAGACGGTATGCAGACACGGTTGCAGACACATTCAGAAATCGGCTGATCTGCGTGCGGGAAGATCACAGTGTTAGAAAGGGCGAACCTGTCAACACTATTGTTGCCGTCGGGCTCAACCATGAACAGGAAGAGCGGGTGCTGGTCTCCGGTAATGACTTCTATGCCACACCTAGAATCAGTCCCGACGGCTCTTATTTGGCGTGGCTAACATGGAACCATCCTAATCTTCCCTGGGATGGGACTGAACTGTGGGTAGGTGAAATACAGGCCGATGGCTCGGTGGAAAAACCCCAAAAAGTAGCAGGAGACGTCAATGAATCAATATTCCAGCCGGAGTGGTCACCTGATGGCGTCCTCTACTTCATCTCTGATCGGACCGAATGGTGGAACTTGTACCGCTACCACCAGAACCTGGTGGAACCGGTGTGCCCAAGGGAGTTTGAATTCGGCAGGCCCCAGTGGCTGTTTTCCATGTCTACGTATGGCTTTGAGTCCACCGATCGGATTATGTGCGCCTACACGAGCAAGGGAACCTGGTTCTTGGCCAGCCTTGATTGTAGCACTGGAGAATTGGAAGAAATCGCAACAACGTACACTGAAATATGGAATCTGCGCGCTTCACCAGGACAGGTGGTCTTCTGCGCCGGTTCCCCCACTCAGACGCCCTCCATTGTTAGGCTGGACCTTGCAAACATGCAGTTTCAAACGCTCCGGCTTGCTAGCGATCTCAAGGTAGATAAGGAATATATCTCTATCCCGGAAGCCATTGAATTTCCAACGGAACACGGAAAAACCTCACACGCTTTCTTCTATGCACCTCAAAATTGTGACCACCAACCACCGGACGGGGAACAGCCGCCGCTTCTGGTCAAGAGCCACGGTGGCCCCACTGCCGCCACCTCAACTGCTCTAGCCTGGGAAATCCAGTATTGGACCAGTCGAGGCTTTGCAATGCTGGATGTAAACTACGGGGGCAGCAGTGGCTACGGACGTGCTTATCGGCAGCGGTTAGAAGGACGGTGGGGGATAGTGGACGTGGACGATTGCGCTAATGGCGCACGCTATTTGGCGGAGCAGGGTAGGGTTGATAGCGAGCGGTTGGCCATCCGCGGCAGTAGCGCCGGCGGCTACACCACTCTCTGTGCTCTTACCTTCCGTAACATCTTCAAGGCTGGCGCCAGCTATTATGGAATCAGTGATCTCGAGGCCCTTGCAAAGGAAACCCACAAGTTCGAAGCTCGCTACCTGGACCGACTCGTTGGACCCTATCCGGAAAGGCAAGACATTTATCGTCAACGTTCACCAATCCATTTTACTGATTCGCTTTCCTGTCCGCTTATACTTTTCCAGGGACTCGAAGACGAGGTGGTTCCCCCGAATCAGGCCGAGATGATGGTGGCTGCTCTGCAAGCGAAGGGATTGACTGTGGCTTACGTCCCGTTTGAAGGTGAGCAGCATGGCTTCCGCCGAGCTGAGACCATCAAACGTGCCTTGGACAGTGAACTTTATTTTTATTCCAGAGTTTTTGGCTTCGAGCTCGCAGAGCCAGTGGAACCAATTGAAATCCACAACCTCTAACCAGTCTAGATTATTGCGCTCTTACCTAAACACTTAAGGTACAATAATATTGCCTGCTGCCTGCTGCCTACTACTTACTGCCTTTACTGCGGTACCACTCCCAGGTCAGTTCCAGTCCCTCCTTGAAGCTGTAGTGAGGTTCGTAGTCTAGTAGCTCTCGGGCCCGGGAGATGTCGGCAACGGACTCTCGAATGTCTCCAGGTCTTTCCTCTGCTCTTTCAGGCTCACCCTCCACACCGGCAAACTGAGAGATGTTTTCCCAGAGATTGTTAACGGTCACAGAACTGCCAGTCCCTACATTGATAACGGCGCCAGCTATGTTGTCCCGGTAAGCAGCCAGCAGATTTGCCTGAACCACATCGGCTACATAAACAAAGTCCCGATATTGCTCCCCACCTCCGAAGATGGTGGGAAGTTCGCCCCGGACAGCTCTATCCATAAAAATCGATATCACTCCCGAATAGGGCGAGGTAGGATCTTGTTTGGGGCCGTACACGTTGAAATATCTAAGACAAATGGTCTCGAGGCCATATAAGTCACTATAGAGAAAAGCGTAGGTTTCCCCGTGCAACTTGCTGGCAGCGTACGGGCTCAACGGCCTGGTTTCCACATCTTCCCCCTTGGGAAATTGGGGTAGATCTCCATAGACGGCGCAGGAACTGGCGAACACTACCCTCCGAACGGAGGCCCGGCGAGCCGCTTCAAGTACATGGAGTGTACCGAGATCGTTTACCATTGCGGTCTCGATAGGGTCCTCTACGGATTTAGGTACTGAGACCACTGCCGCCTGGTGAAACACCACCTCCACTCCAACCATAACTTCCTGAAGCGTGTCTAAATCCCGCACGTCTCCTTGCTTGAAGTCAATGTCCCCCAGAAATGGTTTTAGATTCTCCAGAAATCCCGTAGTTAGGTTGTCCAGAACCCTCACCTGCACGCCATCACCTATCAAACGCTCGGCAAGATTGGAGCCGATAAATCCCGCGCCACCAGTAACAAGACATTTCTGCATTTTTTACCTTTCAGTCGAATGAATAATATTCCCGAAAACGTCGATAGAGCCTACTCAATTGCTGCCTTGGGTCCCGGTAATAATCTTCCTCCGGCAGATCAATCCATTCAACAGAGACCTCATCTTCTTCCGGTTCAGTTGGCCTGGACTCGAGCACCGAAGCTGCAAGCTTTGGGCTGCCGTCAGAGCGCACAAAACCACAAAAGCGCTCGCTTACCCTCTTGTCGAGCGGTGGCCAGTCCCAAATGGAGGGGTGGTAATCTCCGTAGGTCTTCCAGACCCCCCCCATCATTTTGAACCTCCGCAACCGGGTCAATACCTCTGCCGTTATTTGGGCTGAGTCCTCCTCACTGACCAAGACAAGATCAGCTTCGCGCCTGAACTCACGGCTACTGGTCTTGGGCAAAACAGGCTCAGTGGCCACACCGAAATCCTGAACGAACACAGGTATTTTCCCCAACCATCCAACAATACACCCTAGAAAAGGCGGCAGCGCCGCATCTAGGGGATCTTCCGCCCATGGTCCCCGGCGTGGCGGAACGTGAATAGCTAAATAGTCCAGATACTTAGCGACCAGCCTCGGTTTAAGGCCGCCGCTCTCAGTGAGATCGTTTACATGCAGACCCAGGGTTACCGGTATGGTATCGTCCTTCTCCTTGAGAGTTTCAGTCATTGCTTGCAGCCAGAGCTCTGCCGAGAATGCATCTGGGGGAATTGACCACAAAGAAGGTTCGTTGCCCAAATCCCAAGCGTAAAGGGCAGGGTGTCCAGACACAGCGTTCGTCAACTCCCGCAGGAAAAAAATTTGCGCTTCTATGATCTCAGAATCAACGTACTGATTCATGATCTTGTTTGTCCGAACCTTGTCCATGGAAAACACTTTATATTGACTCCGCTCAGTGGAAGCCAGCAGCATCCACGGCGGCAGCCAATTCAAACCGTTCATATGTCCGGTAAAAAGGGTAACCATCACATTGAGATTCCTGTCACCAGCCATCTCCAAGACTTCCACCAACTGGTCCAGCATGGCTGGAGGAACAACCTTGGGTTTCGGCTGGAAGTGCTCCCAAAGTGGAAAGATCCTGACGCAAGAAAATCCCAAGTCACTAATGGTGGCCATATCTTCTTTGATTGAACTTCTGTCGAACTGCCGCCACATGAACATGGCCGTTTTCTGGGACCAGTAGTTAATACCAAGGATGAACGGTTGGTCTTTCATCGGGCGGTGTTAAACCTTTACGCAGGTTGAGAATCCAAGACACCTACTGAGTAGTACTGTCCGTGGTCTGGTGTCCGTCGTCCGTTGCACATCTGCATTTAGACTATC
>JAUWKY010000160.1 GCA_030613915.1 Syntrophobacterales bacterium | reverse complement strand
CAACTGATCTGGATTGTCCACCAGCGCCTTCGCTATGATTTCAACCAACTCTCTCATCGCTGTAACCTCCGTTCTAATAATGCAGAAGGGAACTTCAGATGCTATTATTGTCTATGTTTCATAATATACCACGTTACATAGTACCACAGCCTGTTGAGAATGCTTTATGATTAATCAACGGCTTGAGCGATACTTCCCTGCTTGCCCCCTGATTGAGGCAAGGAGGATAATAATCATAAATGGTTTGACTTTCACCTAAGAACTAGGTTATGGTCCCGCCAATCAATAAAGGGCCGTCTTTGTTGACGGCCCGGTTTCGTTCTGGGGGAAGAACCATTTGTCAAAAGTGGCAACCTCGAGTTTGGAACTATGAGAATTTCTTTGAAAGGAGGATGTCACTATGACCGATGGAATTGTGAAGTGGTTTGATGAGCGCAAAGGCTACGGCTTCATCGAGCAGGAAGATGGCCCGGATGTATTTGTTCACCACTCAGGGATCAACGCAACGGGTTTCAAATCTCTCAATGATGGCGACAGCGTGACTTTTGATGTGGAGCAGGGCCAAAAAGGTCCTGCTGCAGTGAACGTCACCAAGGTTTAGTTAGCAGCAACACGCCTATCAAGGGCATCTTGTCTGAGCAGGACAAGATGCCCTTTTTATTTTCGCAGGCCTCACCCAGACGTGGCCTGTTTATACCATGCTGGGTATGAGCTACCACTTCCGGGCCTCTTGACTACTTTGTCAAGAAGTGTCATAGTTGATCATCTTTTTTCGTTGGTTTTGGTGCGTAACCCCAGAGCATGTAGGGACTTTAGGGGTTTTTTATTGCTGGATTCAAGGAGGTGGGTAAGCCGGCCTTTATGGCCGACAGTAAGCACTTTGTCGATCTCTAGTGCAAGTTGAAGCTCTACCACCGACCCCCCGGACTCAGCGGGATCAACCAAAGAGGTTGGAGATGGGAGAGTGCAATGGCAAGACGTGGTCAACACAGCTTTATGAAACGGCAGAAAGAGAGAAAGCGCAAGCAAAAGGCCCTGGACAAGATGGCGCGGCGGCAGGGCAAGATAGAGCAAGCTACCGACGTTGACGAGGAAGAGCTTACAGAGCGCCAAGAAGAGCAAGACGAAGAAGAGGCAGACTGATCGTCACTTTCGCCTGACTGACAAACGCAAGTCAATGCCCCCCGATTCGCCCTTTTGGCAGTGCTGTCTGAAATCCCTAAACCTTTTGCCACTTCTCGCGTCGTCTTCTCTCCTTTTTTGAGAGTCTCTTCGCAGGCCCTTTCTTGCGCGTTCCCTTGTCGGGATGCCATCTCTCTTCCTCATCCTCTTCTCCTACTCCTTTGGCGTCCGCATAGAGGACCATTTCCATTCTTGCTTCAAAATCCTCTGAATCCATGGCCACAGAACCACTCGCTTCAGCATAGCTGGCCAACTCCCGATCTGTGGTCACTAGTAGTACCTTTTCACCTTCATTTTGACAAATCCTCTTAATCACTGTGTCAGCCGTTTCTCCCTGCCCTGAGTAAATGATTCTTATCCCTTTATGTTGGCTACGTTGTTCAGCAAGAAGCGGTTTGTTGGCAGCATCGAAAACTACGGTTATTCGGTGACTTCGCACCCGCTTGTACTGCCGCAAACGTTCAAGTAGGGCATCCCTTCCCAGCTCGAGGGACAACTCTTCTTGTGCGCTGAGCGTCGCAGACTGGCGAATAAGATTATATCCATCAATAACCACGTGTACTGCCATGATTGCACTCCCTATTGCGAATGCATACTCAGCCCATCCAGCCCGGATATTTCATGAATCACTTGCTGCCACCACGGATATGGCCGCCCTTCCTGGCGTCCTCGGGTGTCGACCCCTGCGACGTACCGTTCAGGTACGCCTCAGACCAATCCCGCGGTACCGCGGGACGGTTGCCTGGTGGCACGCCCATCTTCGTGGTCTCGCGACAGCAATGCATGAAATAACCGGGCTAGCTTAAACTGGTATTTTCCTCAAGTTTGAATATCTACTCTATGGTAGCGTTGGGACACAGATGCAGAGAACATCATCTACAAAGGATGGAACAAGATTTTGAAGAGTTAAAGAAAACTAGCCTGGATGTTTCAAGAGCTTTTCCAGAAAAGATCCAGAATGCGTTGAAGGTCTTCGTCAGAATAGAATTCGATCTCTACTTTACCCCTCTTGCCTCGACGAGCGATATTCACTTTGGTACCGAAGTGACGAATAAGTCGATCGATAATGGCTCGTTCATGGCTGTCAAGCGGCGTTGCAGCTTTCACTTTCTTCTTTTTCTTGAGCAGAGCCTGGATCAACTTTTCTGTTTCCCGCACGGAAAGGCTTCGTTTGACAATGGTATTTCTAGCTCGCAGTTGTGCATCTGCAGCAGGTAAAGCCAGCAGTGCTCGAGCGTGCCCCATGCTCAACACCCCATCCACTATGTCATTACGGATCTTGCCAGGCAATTTCAGCAGACGAATCAAATTGGCCACAGTGGAGCGGTCTTTCCCTATCTTCTTGGCAATTTTCTCTTGGCTTAATTGAAACTCCTGGTGGAGTCTTCTGTAGGCCTCTCCTTCTTCGATGGGATTAAGATCTTTTCTCTGAATGTTTTCAATGAGAGCTAGTTCAAATGACTCTGGCTCAGCGCTCTCCTTTATAATTACCGGGACCCGCTGTAGCCCAGCCAGCTGTGCGGCCCGCCATCGCCTTTCCCCTGCTATTAACTGGTATCCCCCCTCTGTGCTTCTCACCAAGAGGGGCTGCAGTATGCCCCTTTCACGTACAGAGTCCACCAGTTCCTTGAAGGCCTTATCCCGAACATTTTGCCGCGGCTGGTAGGGATTGGGGGTGAGCTCCTCAATGCCACAGTAGAAAAATTGATCGCCAGTGCGTGCCAAAAGGTCAGCGTCAGGAAAAAGCGCTCCCAGCCCTTTGCCCAATCCTTTCTTTTTGCTGCTTCGCTCCATAGCCTTTCTAACCTATTCTTTTCGGTGTTGTCTGGTTGCTCTGGCTCCTACAGCATCTTGCCCCAGCCTCAATCGCCAGCCCAAAGAACCTAAGCATCACCATTTACCTCTCGCCTGATCATTTCTTTTGCCAGTTCCAAGTAAGCCCGCGCGCCTTTTGAATTTACGTCATAGAGGAGGGCAGGCTTACCATGGCTGGGACTTTCGCTCAGTCGAACATTGCGGGGTACCACCGTTTTGAACACCCGCCCTTTAAAGTGAGTTCTGACCTCACTTGCAACCTGGTGACAAAGATTGTTCCGGCTGTCGAACATGGTAAGCAAGATACCTTCAACACCCAAGCCAGGATTGAGCGTTCTTTTTACCAACTGAATGGTCCTAAGCAACTGACTCAATCCCTCCATGGCGTAGTACTCACACTGCAGGGGGATTATCACTGTCTTGGCGGCTGTCAGGGCATTGACGGTAAGCAATCCAAGCGAAGGTGGGCAGTCCAGAATGATGTAGTCATATTGGGAGACCATGCTGCTTAGAGCATGACCCAATATCTTTTCTCTCGCCTCGAGAACCTGCAGTTCAATCTCGGCGCCAATGAGCTCTCTGGTTGCAGGAATGAGATGCAAATATCGTAAAGCTGTTGTACAGACAGTTTCCGAGGGTTCAGTCTCGTTGATGAGGAGCTGATAGAGGTCTTTCTCTAGCTGTCCTCGATGGACACCCAATCCGCTGGTGGCATTTCCTTGTGGATCACAGTCCACAAGTAGGGTGCGTCGTTCAGCCACGGCCAGCGAAGAGGCGAGATTTACGGAAGTGGTAGTCTTTCCCACTCCCCCTTTCTGATTTGCGATGGCAATGATCTTGGTCATATTCTATAACCTGCCGTACCCGCCTATTGTCCTGTATTATATGCTCCCCACCTTGGCAATGAGGAGGTTATATTTGCTATTCTACCGGCTTAGCGCAATTGCTGATAATATTGTTATCCTATTGAGTTAGCTTAAGAGTGGCCTCTACCTGCAGGGTGATGGCTCCGGTTCGGTCCAACCTCAAAGTGCTGGCACACAATAGCACACCGCTTCCAATTTTCAAAGAGAAATACCGCCTTGAGATCAGCCAATGTTTCACGTGAAACAATGAGTAAAATGGATGTCTTTCCTTTGTTCCTTGAGTAATAGTAGATTGTTGTATTGGAGCATTGCAAAATATCAAATTACAAGCACTATATCTCAGGATGTCAGGTGTCAAAATTGATAGACCTGAACACTGAAACCTGAACACTGAAACCTTAGTCAATGATGGTAGCCAGATGCTTATTTGTCCTTTCTTTATAGATTCAAACTTTGTATCATTAGCGCCCGTCACAGAAATCATTGTAGGGAGGATAGATGTATGGCGCTGGTAAATGAGCACTATCTGAAGTTGAAAGCTGGTTATCTTTTTCCTGAAATAACACGTCGTGTTCAGGCTTTTACCGATGCTAATCCAGAAGTTGAAATAATCCGATTAGGCATCGGTGACGTCACCCAATCCCTGCCACCTGCGGTCATCGATTCTTTGCATCAGGCCGTTAGCGAGATGGGCAAACCCGAGACCTTTCGGGGATACGGCCCCGAGCAAGGGTATCAGTTTCTCATAGATCTTATCTTGGCAAATGACTACGAGGCCAGGTCCGTTCGTCTCGATTCCGACGAAGTCTTTGTCAGTGACGGCTCCAAATGCGATAGTGGCAATATTCAGGAAATCTTTGCGGTGGATAATATTATCGCTGTGGCTGATCCGGCATACCCCGTTTACGTTGACACCAACGTCATGGCAGGTAGAACTGGTGAAGCCGATGCGCAGGGCCGTTACCATGGCCTCTACTACATGCCATGCACCGAAGCAAATGACTTCTTGCCCGAGTTGCCGGACCGCAAGGTAGACATCATTTATCTCTGCTTTCCCAATAACCCCACAGGTGTTGTGGCGAATCCACAGGTGCTGCAAGCATGGGTGGACTATGCCCTGGAAAACCAGGCGATAATCCTCTTCGATGGTGCCTATGAGGCCTATATCACCGAGGAGCACATTCCCCATTCCATATATGAAATACCCGGCGCCAAGGAATGTGCCATCGAGTTCAGGAGCTTTTCCAAAACAGCTGGGTTCACTGGAACCAGGTGTGCCTACACTGTTGTGCCGAAGGGCTTGGTGGCTCGAACCGCGTCGGGCGAACCGGTAAGTATTAACCAACTCTGGAACCGTCGCCACACTACCAAATTCAACGGCGTATCATATCCCGTACAGGTCGCTGCCGCTGCCGTGTACTCCGATGAAGGTAAGAACCAGGTACGAGAACTGATTCGTTACTATATGGAAAACGCCCGGATAATTCGGAAGACCCTCACTTCTGCTGGTTTTGCTGTGTACGGCGGGGTAAATGCACCTTACATCTGGATGAAGACTTCCGATGGTATGAGCTCGTGGGAATTCTTTGATCAATTGCTTGCTGAAGCACACGTGGTAGGAACGCCCGGGTCAGGCTTTGGCCCCTCAGGTGAAGGATATTTTCGCCTCAGTGCTTTCGGTAATCGGGAAAATACCGAAGAAGCGGTAGCGCGAATCCGCAATAAAATCTCTCCTTGAACATCAAAGCTCCTACCACGAAGGGAAACCTGCACCGCTGAGAACGTAAAGACTCCGTAAATCCTAGATAATCTTGCTATTTCTTTCTCTGCGAACTCTGCGTTCTCTGCGGTAAGTCGGCTGGGATGCACGAGAGTCAATGGCCTTTTTTGGATGGGACACGGATCGACCAGGCATCAAACAGTGAGTTGTAACGGAGGAGAAATACTCTACCCTCTACGGTGCGCACCTTGAAGTAATCTAAAGCGGGTTCGTTGGACTGAACCTCTCCCTCATACCAGCGATCAATGATTTCCTCCACCTGCCAGCGGCGGTCTTGAAAGGTAAACGCTACTGGACGCTCATTAGCCCGATAGCCGCTATAGCATTCAACGTCTATACTCTCGTATGGCAT
>JAUWKY010000345.1 GCA_030613915.1 Syntrophobacterales bacterium | reverse complement strand
AACACATCCGGTCCCAGAGCGGCACCACCGGTGGAGGCGCTACGTAACTGGGCAAAACCAAGACGATCCTTGCGCGCCCGGAATGTCAACAGATACATGAGGCCGTACAGCAGACGCCAGCCAAGGGGGGGCTTCTGTTTGGCAAACTTGAAGTCAGCCATGCGGTAACCAACAGGCATGGCCAAGTTGTAGACAACTCGCTTGAGCCAACTGGCGTCCAGATGTTTTACCATTACCGACCTGGAGAGCCCCTCCCAGACCCGCGGTGGCGAAAACATCACATGGGGACCTATCTCATACAAATCTTCCGTGGCGGTTTCCGGCTCCTCAGGAAAGTTCACCGTGAAACCAATGGCCAGGGCACTGGAGACCGCCATCATCTGTTCGCCAATCCAGGGTAAAGGAAGGAAGGAAACGAATTCGTCACTTTCATATTTGGGGTCCACCGCATGCAGATTGAGAGCCATCTTTAACATGTTGCGGTGAGTAAGCAGGGAACCCTTGGGAAACCCGGTGGTACCCGAGGTGTAGGAGATCAGGGCTACATCCGTATCTTCTAATGTTCGGAGGCCCTCCTCGAATTCCCCTGGGTGTTCACGCTCATATTTCCTGCCGATCTCTTCCACATCGAGAAAGTAGATTAACTCTTCGTCCCCATAGTGACGCATTCCCTTGCGATCCGTGTACACGATCCTCTCCAGTAAAGGTAGCTCTGCCTTCATCTCGAGGATCTTGTCCACCTGTTCCTGGTCTTCTGCAACTACAACCCGAGCCTCAGAGTGGTTAATAATGTAAGCCACCTCTGTGAGGATGGAGTCCTGATAGATTCCCAGAGGAATGGCGCCGAGGGATTGTGTGGCCAGTTCTGCATAAAGCCATTCGGGGCGATTATCGCCGATAACGGCTAGTTTATCGTTCTTCCCCAGTCCCAGAGCTTTAAGGCCCAAGGCAAATCTTTTCACATGATCGTAATAGCTTTGCCAGCTCACCGCCTGCCAAATGCCGTATTCCTTCTCCCGCAAAGCCACCCGACGCTCACCGTAACGAAGCGCATTGCCTTGCAGCAAAAGGGGAAGTGGTTTACCCTCAATATCCTTTGTTGTGGGGTCCAATCAGCTCGCTCCCAGTTTGGAAAAAGCGGCGTCAGAGCCTCCCAGGTAGGCATTGATCACATGCTCATTATGCTGGATCTCTTCCGGCGGACCCTCGGCAATCTTGGTGCCAAAGTCCAGGACGAACACGCGATCAGAGATATCCATCACCACTCCCATATCATGTTCAATGAGAACTATGGCCACTCTCCGTTCCTCGTTTATGTCCAAGATGAAGCGTGCCATGTCCTCTGTTTCTTCCAGATTCATACCTGCCATGGGTTCGTCCAAGAGCAGAATTTTTGGCTGCATTGCCAAGGCCCGGGCCAGTTCCACACGTTTCTGCAGCCCATATGGCAAGGTGCCTACGATTTTCTTCCGAATCGCCTGAATCTCCAACAGGTCAATAATGCGCTCCTCAATCTCCTGGCGGAGTTTTACTTCCTCTTTGCGGGCTTTGCCCAAGTAAAAGCCACCGCTGAGAAAACCAGATCGCAAGTGGACGTGTGCTCCAAGCTTTATATTGTCCAGCACAGTCATTCCCTGAAACAGTTCGATATTCTGAAAGGTCCGGGCTATACCCAGTCCTGCCACTTTATGTGAGGCCAACTGAGTGACATCTCGGTCTTCAAACAGGATTTTCCCCGTGTCCGGATGGTAGAATCTGCAAATACAGTTCAAGATGCAGGTTTTGCCGGCGCCGTTGGGTCCTATGATGGCGAAAATTTCACCGGGTTCCACCGCCAGACTGACACCGTTGAGAGCGCTCAAGCCACCGAAGCTTAAATGTAGGTCTTGAACTTCCAACTGAGCCATGTTATCCGCTTCCATGTCGGCTGCAGACCGCAGCCTGCTGACGGGTGGCCAGCTTGTTGTGGGGTTTGGGGGTAGTTGCTATGTCTGAGGGTCCCTATTATTTCGTCAATTTGGCTACCTTTGTCAAGTCGTAACCAACCCACTTTCTAGGAATAGCTCTGCGAGCCAATTTATTCTTGACATCTTTGAGAATAGGGCGATACCATCCTTAGCACTGATGGAAGCTGCTGTTTTTTTTAACCAGAACAGCATATTACCCATATAGGAACAACCTATGACACAGCCGGTTTCTCAGATGTCGCCTGCCTGGTATGCTATCTACGCCCAGGTGCGCCACGAAAACAAGGTTTACTCTCGTCTATTGGCCAAATCCTTTGAGTGCCTTTTACCGCAAATAGAGCGTTGGAGTCGACGCCGAGATCGACGCAAGAAAATCCAGGTACCCATTTTCCCCGGCTATCTCTTTGTGCACACGGTACTCGACAATTACCACCAGGTCAAAATCTTGCAGACAGCCGGCGTCGTGCGAATAGTGCGGACCGAGGACAGTCCCCTTCCGGTGCCCGATAGTCAGATGAACAGTTTGATAACGCTCCTTGGCAACGCCAACGTGCTCACCACCCATCCCTATCTGAACGAAGGCATGCGAGTCAAGATTGTCAATGGTCCCCTGTACGGTTGTGAAGGTATTTTGGTGCGCAAGAAATAGTAGATGTCGCGACTGGTGGTAGCGATAGATATCATCCAACAGGCGGTTTCGGTGTTACTCAGCGATGAAGTCGTTGAGGCCATATCGGTGT
>JAUWKY010000155.1 GCA_030613915.1 Syntrophobacterales bacterium | reverse complement strand
TCCTAGGGTTTTAGGTGTCGGGTTTCAGGTGTCAGGTGTCAGGTGTCAGGTGTCAGGAAAAAGAAACATAGAAGCTGAAACCTGTTGGAGCGAAGCGGAAATCCCGTCTGAAGCGAAGCTGCAGCGGGGAACACTGAAACCTCAGTCTTTGTGATTTGGTATTTGGATTTTTTAGTTAATCCAGCAGACCAGGTTGTTATAAGCTGCCTACTGCCCGCTGCCTGCTGCCTACTGAGAAAGGGCAGCGTCAATGATCGCCTGCGCCTCTGCCTGAATTTCTCTTAGATGTTCCTGGCCCTTAAAGCTTTCGGCGTAAAGCTTGTAAATGTCCTCGGTGCCTGAGGGACGCGCCGCAAACCAGCCGTTTTCAGCAACAACCTTTAGCCCGCCTATTGGGGCGTTGTTACCGGAGGCGTGGGTGAGTTTGGCAATGATGGGCTCACCGGCAAGTTCTTCGGCCGTAACCATTTCGGCAGATAGTCCTTTGAGAGCAGTTTTTTGCTCCGCCGTAGCCGGTGCATCTATACGTTCATAAATGGGACTGCCAAATTTTTCCTCGAGCTCTTGGTAGAGTTCCGCTGGATCCCTGCCGCTCTTGGCCATAATCTCACAGGCAAGCAGATCCATGATGATCCCATCTTTGTCGGTGGTCCACACTTCACCATTTTTTCTTAAAAACGAAGCTCCGGCACTCTCCTCACCACCAAATCCGTACGAGCCGTCAATGAGCCCATCCACAAACCATTTGAAGCCCACCGGCACTTCTGAAAGTCGCCGGTTCAGGTGCGCGCTCACCCGATCGATCATGGAGCTGGATACCAGAGTTTTCCCAACCGCTGCCTCATCTTTCCATTCTGCTCGACTCTGGAACAGGTACCACACCGCCACGGAAAGGTAGTGGTTGGGATTCATGAGCCCCCCACTTCCGGTCACGATACCATGGCGGTCACAGTCCGGATCGTTGCCGAAGGCAATGTCGAAGTCATCTTTCAACTTGATCAAGTTTGCCATGGCATACGGCGAGGAACAGTCCATCCGGATTTTGCCATCCTTGTCCACAGTCATAAAAGAAAAGGTCGGATCAACTTTCCGGTTCACAACTTCGATGGAAAGTCCGTATTTTTCGGCAATGGGATCCCAGAAGTCGACAGCCGAACCACCGAGGGGATCGACACCTATTTTAACACCCTCTTTAGCGATAACATCCATATCGATGATATTCTTGAGATCCTCTACGTAGGGGGTTAGGTAATCATAGTTATGAGTGGTGTCGGCTCTTAGCGCCATTTCGTAGGGCAAGCGCTTGACATCTTTGAGGCCGCTTCCCAGAATCTCGTTGGCCCTGTCCTCGATGACCCTGGTTGTTTCAGTGTCAGCGGGGCCCCCCGCGGGCGGATTGTATTTGAACCCGCCATCCTGAGGCGGGTTGTGGGAGGGAGTAATGACCACACCATCAGCAAGCCCCTGCTTCTTTCCACGGTTGTGGGTGAGAATGGCGTGGGAGATCACCGGGGTGGGCGTGTAGCCGAAACCCTCCTGAATCATGACTGTTATCCCAGCCGCGGCAAATACCTCCAGCCCGCTGGCTAATGCTGGTTCGGAGAGGCCGTGGGTGTCCTTGCCCAGAAATAGGGGGCCGGTGATGTTTTTGGCCTGCCTGTATTCGCAGATAGCCTGGCTGATGGCCAGGATGTGGTCTTCGTTGAAGCTATTTTTCAGAGGTGATCCCCGGTGCCCAGAGGTCCCGAAATCGACCCGCTGGCCGGGGTCCGAGATGTCAGGTTTATGGGTGTAATAAGCCGAAACCAGCCTGGGAATGTTGACAAGCAGGGACCTGGGGGGAAGTTTCCCCGCTAGTTCGTGAACCGTCATCTCATTTTCCTTAACAATTGGTGTTTTTTTGATTCGTCCAACTACTCCAGTACTCTATAATTCCAGTCTCAAAACCTTACTGGCCGAATGAAAGCCTCCTTACCCGCATATTGGGCCGCAGTTCCCAGATCCTCCTCGATTCGCAGAAGTTGGTTATATTTCTCCACTCGTTCACCCCGAGCAGGGGCGCCAGTCTTGAGATGGCCGGTGTCTAAAGCCACGGTCATATCGGCGATGAAGCTGTCAACGGTCTCGCCGCTACGGTGCGACACGCAGGCTCCCCAGCCTGCCCGCTGACACATCCTTACCGCTTCAATCGTTTCAGTCACAGAGCCGATCTGATTGAGCTTGATCAGGGCTGCATTGGCGCTATTCTCGCGAATACCTCGAGCAATATATTCCACGTTGGTGACAAAGATATCGTCTCCGATAAGCTCAATCGAATCTCCCAATCGACTGGTGAGAACCTGCCAGCCGTCCCAATCATCCTCCGCCAGACCATCTTCCAGCGAAATGATCGGATAATTTTTCGCCAGTTTCTCGAAATATTCCACCATCTCCTCCGAAGAGCAGGTGCGGTTCTCCGTACGCAGGTTGTAAACTCCGTCTTCGAAAAACTCACTGGCGGCCGGATCCAAGGAAATACCAACCTCACTTCCGGGCTTAAGGCCAGCTTTTTCGATTCCTTTGACGATTAATTCTAGAGGCTCCTCGTTGGAGGAGACTTTGGGGGCAAAGCCGCCTTCGTCACCGACTCCCACATGGTGACCCGCATCCATCAGTACCGATCGCAGGGCGTGATATATCTCGCTGCCCCAGCGCAGCGCTTCCCGGAAGGTCCCGGCTCCATAAGGGGCGATCATAAACTCTTGAAAATCTGAGCCCTGCCAGCGAGCATGAGCGCCGCCGTTCATAATGTTCAGCATGGGTACGGGAAGGCGCACAGCACCGGGGCCACCAAGATACGCATAGAGAGGAAGATCAGCCGCCATTGCCGCCGCCCGGGCAACGGCCAAAGAGACACCCAGGATGGCGTTAGCCCCAAGTTTGCCTTTATTGGGGGTCCCGTCCAGCTCTATAAGCGTTCTATCAATGACCACCTGGTTACGAGCGTCAAAGCCTAGCAAGGTTTCGTTAATGACAGAATTGACATTCTCAACTGCTTTAAGCACGCCCTTACCGCCATAGCGCTGAGTATCGCCGTCACGTAATTCCACCGCCTCGCGGGCTCCAGTGGAGGCCCCAGATGGTACCGCCGCCCGGGAGAAAACTCCACTGGCCAGACCGACCTCCACTTCCACAGTGGGATTACCCCGACTGTCCAAAATTTCGCGACCCACAATACTTGCTATTTCCCAATTCATTTCCCAAGACATATGGCCACCATCCTTTCTTCCAGCTTTGCCCTAACGTTGCAAACCCACACCGGCTAGAATCGCTAGGCTCACGCCATAGCACTGCCCTTGGCGGAACGGTTGCCCTCTCACCTGCGGTGAAGTACTCCGCCTGCGGCGGACGAACTCTAGCGCGTTTTTTAAGTAGGTCTGTAACGTTAGGGATTCGTAGTAGGGTATTCTGCCACAATCGGTTTTGACTGAAGCAATCCTGCGCTAGATTAATACTTTTGAATTCTTGTAGTAATTGCTCACCGGGAAGTCAAGTGGCAATGGGGTTAGGAATCCATTTTGCATTCGCTGGATCGTTTGAGTGAGGAGATAAAATCATGGAAGGTGGATGAGGAAAGATAGATGACTTTTGTTTGCGGTCCAAACGAGATTTCATCACCATCTGCCAGATCATATGTCACATGCGGTGTTATCTTTTCGTCGTTGAGGAACGTACTGTTTGTCGATTGCAAGTCAGCCACGTAGGCACCACTGGTGGATGTGGGAAAATACAGGAAAGCGTGTGACTTGGAGATTGTCTGATTGTACAAAACGATATCGTTGCTCGCCGATCGTCCTATGGTTATTACCCCTTCATTGCTGTCAATTTTTTTCTTAGTTACCTCTATGACTCTTGCTTCTAAGAAATCCGCAACCACAAGATCAATAGGAAATTGATTCGAAGCTTCTAAAACATCTATTTCATTTGTGCTGAACTGGAAGATAACATCGTTGTCAAAATTCATGCGGTCTCTTTCAACAAAGAAACCCCTTGGATAGGTCTCCAAGAACTGCGGTCGTGGTAATTCTTCCAGGGCTGTCAGGTAGTGGGCAAGCCTTTTGTATCTGATCTTGCCGGCAACTTCTGTTTCATCGACCCGGGTAAATTGTTTAAAACTTTTTATAAATTGGATCCCAACACCTTCATTTTCTTCATCGATCCTGGTGATAATTCCGGGGCCTTCCATTTCAACGGCGGAGTACTGCTCCGAGAAAATCGAGGGGAGAGATATGGCGACGGAAACCTGATCATTAGGTTTGAAAGTATGCCAATCCTTGGTTCTGATGAATGTCCCGACCTGGCTGATGTTTTCAGTCACGCCCTCTATAGAAAAGGTCTTTTCTGTCATTGACAGCTTGGCAGGAAAGTGCCCGGTACACCTCATATACTCCCGATTATGTCGGATTTCCCTAACGTCCTTGCTGTTGGTGCCAAGGTCAGCCACAGGGTCGGTTTGCAGACGAATGTTACCCCGCACCCTCAGTGATTTGAGAAAGGTTTCGGCTTCGAGATAATTCCCCTGTGATTTATGTAAGTCGGCAAGATTACCTAAGATTTGAGACAGTTCAGAATGATCCTGTCCCAGGGCGTATTTCTTAATTGCCAATGCACGTTCAAAAAAAGATTCAGCCTCAGAGTATTTCCGCTTGGCGAGATTGAGCAGCACAAGCTTGTTCAAGTATTGGGCTCTATCAGAATGATCCGGCCATAGCTCTTTTCCTTGACGCTGAGTTAGTGTTTGCTCAAAAATGGTGGCCTCAGCTTCTTTGCCTTGTGAATAGCAGATTAACGCCAGATTATTAAGCGATTCCGCAACGTTAGGATGGTCAGGGCCAAATACTTGCTCTGCAAACTCAAGTGTCTCATTCGCCACTTTAGCAGCTATTGAATACCACCCCTGTTGATAGAAGGCTACGGTTCTCGCAGTGATATTATTCCATTTATCATCTAATTTCATATAGTTAACCCACAAATAGAGCCACGCCAAAGTTTGTAGCAGTTCGCCTAAAGAAGTGCTCTGGTCCTTCGGTGCTTACTCCCAGAGCAAGAAAAATGCCAAACTATTGGAAAAATACGCAATGCCAAAGAGTCCCATGGAGACAGTCCTTCAGAAAGGGATAAACGGCCCGGCCAGGGGGTACTTTTTCTGTAGCCCGTATAATGAACCACACCCGGGAGGTATACAAAGAAAGACACAGGGGAAAGGTAATTGCTGATTTAAGATTTTAGATTTCAGATTGAACTGAATGCAAGCTTTGAGATTCTATAATCTGCAGTCTACAATCTTAAATCTGAAATAATAAGGTGGGATTGCTGGGGTCGGAGCAGGCAATTCGTAAAATATCTAGGTTGACACCTCATTGTTTATCTGAAAACAAGGTTTTCAGGTAAGGATGGCTGGAGCCTTCTGTAAAAGTTTTGTGGCTGAGGATACCCTCAGTATTGAAAAAAAGTGCGAGCGAATCATAACGGACGAGGGTCCCATAGCCAGCCATACTGAGGCTTCCTCTGGCGACTTGGCTCAAGGGGATTCCCACTTTGATCCTGTTTCTGTAGAGCAACGCCCTCTCGTAGACAAGAAGGTTCTGCAACCCTACTTTGGCTACCTTGTCTGGGGCACCGAGTACAGAGAGCGCCTCCTCTAAGGTTGTCTTGCCCACTACTAGTTCCTCTTTCGGGACAATCACCTCATCTCCTTCTACGTACTTGGAGATTTGATAGGTGACACAACCGGACAAGAGCACGTTTACAAGAAATACGATCGATACGAGAAGACTATTAATCCGGAAGTCCATATTTCGCCTTGTCGGCATCAAGACTGAGGCCATAGTGAGTCAAAGTGTCTTCTAAATCAAAGAAGAAAACCAGTTGGTCATGTTGCTTTTCAGCATTGCCAAGAGTGAGTAGAACCAGCCAGCAAATAGTGCCCTTGGTCACAGTGCGCTTGTATACATATGCATTGCCATTGGCCAATTCCACCACCTTACTTGGGGCTCCAAATATCTCGGTCACCTCTGTCGCTTTGGTCTGTCCCGGAACTAGTTTGCCAAGCTCCGTGGAGTCAAATGGCTGGTATTCCTTGTTTTTTCCGATGACCAGACAGCCAGACAAAAGGGTAGTGATCATCAA
>JAUWKY010000162.1 GCA_030613915.1 Syntrophobacterales bacterium | reverse complement strand
TGCTCTCTGAAAAAGGTCTCATTTTTTTCCCCATGCCGGAGCTTGAAGGGACGCCGGAAGACTATCAGCTAAACTACGAGAATGTCTTTTTCCCGGCTGCCGACTCCACCCGTTTGCACGGCTGGTTTGTGCCGTCCTCTGATCCCAAGGTAAACACCACCCTTCTCTGGTTTCACGGTAACGCCGGCAACATAAGTCATCGCTTGGAAAATCTTGCCCTCCTCCATCGGTATCTGGATATCTCCATCTTTATTTTTGATTACCGGGAGTTCGGCCTCAGCGAAGGCCAGATTTCTAAAGCCGGTACCTATCTTGATGCTCGGGGTGCCTGGAATTACCTGGTTGAGGAGCGGTCCATTGGGCCAAGTGATATCCTGCTCTTCGGCCGTTCGCTCGGCTCAGCTCTGACCGTGGATCTGGCCAGCAGGGAGCCCTGTCTGGGAGCGGTGTTGGAGGCTGCCTTTACCTCTTCCCACGACATGCTCGAGCGCTATTTCTTTGGAGCTATTCCTCGGGAACTCCTCCAGAGCGCCTACGATAACCTGGGAAAAATCCACCTTGTTCGCGCACCACTTCTCTTTATCCATGGCCAATACGACGAAGCCATACCGGTTGAGATGGCGCAACGGCTCTATCAGGCCGCGCAGTCCCCCAAACGGTTTCACCTCGTCATAGGATCAGGACACAATGATACTTACCTAGTGGGTGGCTCAGAGTATTTTCGGCAGTGGCAGGATTTTCTGGAGGAATGTCTGGAGAGCACTAGATAGACTTCATGGCGGGTACGGTGACCCGCCCTAACAGATTGTTGATTTGTGATTGCAGATTGTGGATTTAACTACAGATTTTAATTCTACAATCGTCAATCGTCAATGTAACACCCGTCTGGCTATATCTTCCACATCATCAACTTCAAACGGTTTGCGCAGGTAAGCGGTTATGCCCAACTCTTCTGCCTCTTCCTCATAGTGCGCTTTTGTCGTGGCAGTGACGATTACTACTGCCGCATCGACCTTGTCTTGCCGCAGTCTCTTGAGCACCTCTATACCATCCATGCCCGGCATCTTGATGTCCAGGAAGATAAGTTTGGGCTTGTGAGATTTTACGTACTCAATAGCCTCAAATCCATTGTCCAGGGTCACCAGGGGGTAATCGTCTCCGAGCATGGCATCAAACGATTCCAGAATCCCCTGATCATCATCCACCACCACTATTTCTCTATCCAGCCAAGCCATAATCAAGCCTCCTGTCATAGCCCGGATATTTCATGAATCATCTGCTCCGACGGCGGATATCATCGCCCTTCCGGGCGTCCTCGGGTGTCGGATCCTGCGACGTTCTGCTCAAGTACGCCTCGGATCCAACCCCCTGCGATTGCCCGGTGGGACAATGATCTTCACCGTCTCACTACGCCAATTCATGAGATATCCGGGCTTGCCGGATATTTCATGAATCCGCCTAAGGCGGACCGCGAAACTGGGAACCCGCTTGTCGTAGATGCCGCTTGCGGTGCGGTGCGGGACTGAGCGGAGCGCAGCGAGCGCGAATAATATGACCGTTCTTCTCTCCGACCTGTAGGCTCTACCCTCCGGCCTGGAAGCCCTACGGGCTGGAAACGGGGACGGAGTCGAGCCGGAAGCCGGGCTAGCAGTGTAATCTTAGAGCAAATATGATGCCAGAGTTGAATGGTTTTGCTTGAAGGATGACAACAAGGCAGTAAATAAGGGGAGTTACGTTATCACTCAGTGAACAGCAGAGGTCGGATTTGGGTGGACATGCCTATGATTATGTACAACGGCCCCACAAATATGGGCAGAGCTCAACCTTGGACATCAGGTAACGTCAGGGTAAAGGTAGTCCCCTGTCCAACCGAACTTTCAACCTGGATATCGCCGCCGTGCTCCTCGATGATCTTGTGTGTCATAGCCAGACCAAGACCGGTACCGCTGTCTTTGGTGGTAAAGAAAGGATCGAATATGTTGTCTTTCGTGGTTTGGTCCATACCCACTCCTGTGTCTTTGAACTGAAGCATCACCCCACCTTCGAGCGGTCCCACCTCGATAATGAGCGTACCACCGTCAACCATTGCCTGCTGGGCGTTCATGATAAGATTTGAAAAAGCTCGCACCAAATGTTCCTGATCGCCCCAAATTTCCGGTAGAACCCCTTCCTGGCGTATCTCGAATGTGATGCCAGCCTCCTCGAGTTTATCGCGATAAAGGTCCGCCACCTGTGTAAGGCAATCCCCCAGAGTGGTCATTTTGAACTTCAGCTTGGGTGGCCTTGCCAATTCCAGTAGGTCTTCTATCAGATCATTTATCCGGTTGAGCTCACGGGGGACGGTAAGCTGAAATTTATCGAAAAAAGCTGGGTTGGAGAGCTTTCTAGGCAAGAGTTGGACAAAGGTTTTAATGGCAGAGAGCGGATTGCGGATTTCGTGGGCGAGTCCGGCTGATAGTGTTCCCAAGGCGGCCAGTCTATCACTTTGCCGCATGCGAGCCTCCAAGACCTTTAGTTCGGTAATGTCGTTGATGACCACCAGGACCCCCATCTTCTCTTCCCGCCCATCCTCTAGAAATGAGGTATTTATCATGAGAGTGCGTTGCTCTCCCTCTCCTGTGTCCAATGATATCTCCTGGTTGCGGCAAGGAGTCTGTGTATGCAGGCATTTTTCCAGCATTCGGACAAATGGATTGTCCTCGGGCCATAGATTGCGGAAGCTTGTACCCTGCCAGTGCCTACCCTCCAGCCCCAGTATGGACTCAGCTGTTCCATTGACACTAACAACCCGTTCCTCCAGATCCAGGGTTATCAGGCCATTGGTCATGGAGGCCAAGATCATATCGTTGTAGCTTTTCAGCTCTAGGATCTCATCCAGCCGCTGCTCCAGTTGCCCGCGCTGCGACAAGATCTCGTTGACCATGGTATTGAAGCTGTTTGCCAGATCCTCCACTTCGTCCCTGGTGTGAATATCTAGTTGCTGACCCAAATCGCCTCCAGCGGCGGCGATGGTTGCTTCAACTACTTGCCCCAAAGGCTTCGTGATGCGGCCGGCCATGACCTGGGCCCCAACCAGTCCAAGAATAAGGGCCACCGTGCCGATTCCCACCAGGACCAGCTGGGTCCGTCGAATTTGCCAATACATCCGTTCAAGTGAAAGTCCCACTCGCACCGTGCCCCACTTCATCTCGGACCCGGGGATGAAAACCGGCACAGCGATGTCCATTACACGCTCACCAGTTTCTTCCCACAAAACAGACTGGATAACAGCAGTGTTGGCAGCCAGCGCTTTTCGGTTCACAGCATCATCCAAGTATTTTCCCTGCCAGCCACTGTGGCCGCTAAACGTTGCCACCTTTTTTTCCTTATCAAGTATGATGACATAGACAATGTCAGCACCCTGGCTGGCCTGCTCGGCATGCTGTTCCAAAGTGATGTAATTGTAGGTAACGAGTGCCTGAGTGGAAACAGCAGCAATACTGTGGGCGACAGCGAAGCCGCGCACTTCGACCTCCTGTTTAATGCTCCGGCTGGAGCGGTGCCCAACCAGCACGATGATAATCACCATCAACGCAAAGACAACCGCGCCGGTGGCAACCATGAACCGGGTTTTGAGGCTTATTTTGCGGGGAAACCAGGACATTCAGCGCTGTCCGTTGATGTTTGTTAGACTGCGGACAACTGACGTGAGCCATCAAAAGGAGAAGTTGAAAGGCTACTGTTTGTCCAGCCAGATTTTTTTCAAAGGAATGTATGGGCTTCCAAGAGCGCTAATTTCCAGGCCCTTCACATAAGGCTGAAACACGGACTCGAAGACCCAATACATAAAGGGAATCATTGGAGCATCTTCCAAAATCATGCCCTCTGCCTCCCGATACAGCCTCACCCGTTTGATAATATCGGTCTCCACCAGAGCCTGGGAGAGGAGGCGATCCACTTTGGGGTTGCTGTAGCGCATGAAGTTGTACAGAGAGTCAGATCCGCAAATTACATTGAGGAAATTGTCGGGATCTGGAATGTCGGCAGACCAGAAGTAACGATACAACTGAAATCTGCCGGAGTTTAGGGTCGCTTCAAAAGTAGGCCAGTCAGTTTCATACTTGATTTGCAGTTCAACCCCCACCGCGGCTAAGTGCGCTGCCACCATGGCCAATTCCTTCTGGGCCACGTTTGATTTCGAAGCAGACAGGAGAGTCAATGACAGCTTTTTTTGCGATGGACCATACCCGGCCTTAGCTAGAAGTTCTTTGGCCCTTTTTGGGTCATAACCGTAAGCGGCGTTTTCCGGAGTATAGCCGGTCATGCCGGGCGGCAGGATTGTTTCCGCTGGAATGAATTGATCTTTGAACACCTCACGAATGATTTCTTCTTTGTTGATGGCCCAACCTAAAGCTTGCCGTACCCGTTTATCTTTCAAAGGAGCACTGGTGCAATTCATTCCATAAAACTGCAGGCTCAGGCTGGGCTTCCTGACGAATTGATAGACGGTTGTCTGCGCCATTTCTTCTCGATCTGCTCCGAATACAGCTGCTTCCTCCAGGCGATCTGCCAAAAACTCCTGCAAGATCTTCTGACGTTGCGCCCCGGCATAGATGGTGTAGACGACTCGATCCAAATGAGGGGGACCCTCATGGTAGTCAGGATTTGCACTGAGGACAATCTGATTACCTTCCCAGGACTCCAGGCGAAAGGCGCCAGTGCCAACCGGGTGATGGCCGAAGTCCTTGCCCCACCGCTCGACCTCTTCTCTGGGAACCACCTTCGAACTGATCATTGCCAAAACTGGGAGAAATGGTGCGTAAGGTTCGTTGATCGTGATCTCCAAAGTATGGGCGTCTAATGCCCTAAGACCCGAAACTTCATTACTTTCACCGTTGCGGTAGGCAGCAGCCCCCTTGAGTCTTTCAAAAAAACTAAGAGCGCTGGACTCTTCTTTGGGATCCAGGATGCGGGTGAATGAATAGACAAAGTCCTCAGCAGTAACTTGCCGGCCGTTGTGGAAGTTCGCATTCGACCTGAGATTAAACGTATAGACCAGGCCATCAGCCGAAACCATCCAACTAGTCGCCAGGGCCGGCACCACATTTAGGTTCTGGTCAAATTGAACCAAACCGTCAAAGACTTGTTGAATCAGCGTTACAGAGTAGATATCGGTGGAAAAGGCCGGGTCTAGGGTTCTCGGACTCCAGGAAAGGGGAGCCCGATAGACGCCTCCTGTTCTGACTTCCGGTTGAACTTTTTCGGGAGGTCCGGTAGGCTCTTGCTGACAACTGATGATAAAGCTCAGTATGACAGTAAGTGACACTAGCAGTCTTCTCATGAGCTTTCATCCGCTTCTGATTTGTTCCTGGCAAGCCACGCTCTATCTTAGCTCTGTGAGATGACTACTATAACAGCTTTCGGAGAGTTTGCAAAAAAAAAGCACAGCCCCGCAGGACTATGCTTCTCACACCAACCAACCACACGTTGGTCGTAATTAGGCCCCCCCGCCCCCTTGAGCCAGCGCCGGTAGTACATACATAGCAATAATGCTACCAGTAATAAGCAATTGCACCAAAATCCTCTTCGTCTTTTTCATAACTCCTCCCTCCTCTCATGTTGTCCAAAAGATTTATGCGCCTTTCTTGAATGGAATGGAGGGACATAGAGCAAGGTCGGTACCAGAGTGGGCAATGCGGAGAAATATGAGGAAATTTACATCTAAGCAGTTAATATAATTAATTAATTATTGGCAGATAAAAAGACGTTAAATCCCTACCCTGCAGGTAGGTTTGCACAGTGTCCAAGATAGTCGCCCCTTTGAAATAGCAACCTCTACCCCATAAATAGTGTTGAGATATCAAGCACTCATCTCTTCTGCACATGATTATGTGCACTGCCCGGATAGATGTGCAACCGGAACTCAGCTGGCAGGAACTCAGGTGGCAGGAAGCAGCTGGTAGCAGGCAGCCCCTTGAGGGGGCCTCAATGCTCTTTCCCCTCTTGCGGCAGTC
>JAUWKY010000281.1 GCA_030613915.1 Syntrophobacterales bacterium | reverse complement strand
AGGCCGCACAGTGGGCGCCGGTGTCATCAGTGAAGTTATTGAGGAGTAAAAGCAAACTCGAAATTAGAAGCACGAAGCACGAAACAAATTAGAAATACGAATGATCAAATGTTCAAAACAACAGCAATCATAACTCTAGTTAACTAGTTTTGGTCATTTGGATTTCGAAAATTTGAGAATTGTTTCGGATTTCGATATTCGGATTTCGGATTTAAGCTTTATACATAGCTGGGATGGATTATGCGTACTATCGTAACCTTGGCCTGTTCAGAGTGTAAACGGAGAAATTACACGACAACCAAGAACAAGAGGACTACCCCTGAGAAGTTGGGGTTCCGTAAATATTGCCGATTCTGCGGACATCATACCCTGCACCGCGAGACCAAATAGGGTGTATTTCAGTTATTTAATCAGACTGCTATTTCTGCAGGCCAGTAGCTCGAACGGCTAGAGCGCCGGACTCCAAATCCGGATGTTGGGGGTTCGACTCCCTCCTGGCCTGCCATTTATTTTTGAGATTATGGCGAAGTCCAAAAAGAAAAAGAAGAAGAAATCTGCTGCTCCTGCACAAGCTGCTGCCGACAAGTCTCAGGCCGTGGCAGTGGCAGAGAGTAAGGTATCCAAAAAGCGTAAGGCTGTTGCCAAACCGAGCGTGAAAGAGAGGACTTCTGGTACGATAGAAACGATCCGCCAGTTTCTCCGCGAGGTTCGGATTGAATTGTCCAAAGTAACATGGCCCACGCGTAAGGATACCATTGCCTCCACTTCGGTGGTGCTGGTTATCGTGTTCTTGATAGGGGCATTTTTGGGCATTGTGGATCTCGGCCTGTCCAGGGTTATGCGGATATTGCTCAGCTAGCCCGGATATTTCACGAATGGCCAAACAATGATCGGAGATGAATTTGTAATGCAGTGGTTCATAGTTCATACATACTCCGGATACGAGCAAAAGGTTAAAACTGCCCTGGAGGAGCGCATCAAGTCACTGGGAAAAGAGGATCTTTTTAAAAAGATCCTTGTGCCCACTGAAAAAGTGGTGGAGCTTGTCAAGGGGGAAAGGAAGACTTCTGCTCGCAAATTCTATCCGGGTTATATTCTCGTGCGCATGGAACTGAACGATGAAACCTGGCACATAGTAAAAAACACCCCGAAAGTAACTGGATTTATCGGGGGCAAAGATAAACCGACCCCGCTCAGTGATGAAGAGGCACAAAACATCGTCGAGCAAATGACCGAAGGGGCACTCAAACCTAAGCCCAAGTATCTTTTTGATCGCGGTGATGAGGTGAGGGTCATCGATGGTCCTTTTAACAACTTCAACGGTGTGGTGGATGAAGTAAATCCCGAAAAGGGCAAAGTGCGGGTTTTGGTGAGCATATTTGGGCGTTCTACTCCGGTGGAGCTCGATTTTGTCCAAGTAGCTAAAGTCTAGCTGATTTCGCTGCGGATGCCGAGCGGCAAGATGGCGTGGTCGCAAGGCTATGAACATGAACCACAGAGACATTGTGATATAGCGGTTGGCTACGAACACCGAGCGACTTTGATGTTTTCCTCAACGCTACGCCTCGCGAATGCCTCTGTGGTTATTCATGTTGCCCCCATGTTTCTGCTGGCTCAGGCCAGTGACGAGCAGACTTTGGCAATCAGGAGAGACGACGTATGGCAAAAAAAGTAATTGTGAACATAAAATTGCAGGTTCCCGCTGGTCAAGCCAACCCCTCTCCCCCTATCGGTCCCGCTTTGGGTCAGCACGGGGTGAACATCATGGAATTCTGTAAGTCTTTCAACGCCAAGACCCAGGGACAAGAAGGCATGATAATCCCAGTGGTCCTTACAGTCTTCGCTGACCGTTCCTTTACCTATGTGACGAAAACGCCCCCTGCTGCGGTGCTGCTCAAAAAGGCAGCCAAGATTGCCAAAGGATCCAGCGAACCCAACCGCGACAAGGTGGGGCAGGTCAATCGCAAACAAGTGGAAGAGATTGCCCGTCTAAAAATGCCAGATCTGAATACGGTTAGCCTGGAGGCAGCGGTGAAAATCATCGAGGGAACCGCCAGGAGCATGGGCATTACAATAGAATAGGTCTGGAGAACCAATATGGCTAAAAGAGGAAAGAAGCATAGGAAAGCCAGAGAGAGTGTTGATTTTTCCCAAAGATACGAGTTTGCTGATGGGGTGAAGGTTGCCCTGGAGTGTGCCTTTACCCGCTTTGACGAAAGCGTTGATTTGGCTGTTCGTCTCGGGGTGGACCCGCGCCACTCGGATCAAATGGTGCGCGGCACTGTGGTGCTTCCCAATGGTACCGGGAAATCAGTACGAGTCCTGGCCTTCGCCAAGGGTGAGAAGGAAAAGGAGGCACGCGACGCGGGTGCAGATTATGCCGGCGGCGATGATCTTATCACCAAGATTAAAGGTGGATGGCTTGAATTCGACAAGACTGTGGCAACTCCTGACATGATGGGGGCTGTGGGCAAAATTGGAAAGATCTTGGGGCCTCGTGGTCTTATGCCCAATGCCAAATTGGGCACGGTCACCTTTGACCTTGGCAAGGTCGTCAAAGAAATTAAGGCGGGCAAGATAGATTTTCGCGTGGAGAAATCCGGCATCGTCCACGTCCCGATTGGCAGGGTTTCCTTTGGGGCAGAGAGGATTCTAGAAAACATTACCACATTCATGGATAGCATAGTGCGCATGAAGCCGGCGGCCAGCAAAGGTACATACATACGCTCCATTGGCATTTCCACCACCATGGGACCGGGAATAAAGATTGATCCGGCTAATGTTAAGGTATTGCTCACATAGGGTGTTCAGGTGTCAGGTGTCAGGAAAAAGAAACATAGAAGCTGAAACCTGAACACTGAACACTGAACACTGAACACTGACACCTGAAACCTTAGTAGAGGCAGGGTGGGCATTGCCCACCGGAAATAGCTAATAAATTAGGACACTCGGGCCCAGTCGGCCGGATGATAAGTAAAAACTGACTGCCGAGGCGAAACGTTGATTCGTCGAAGACAGTAGGTGCCTAGCCAGCCCAAGATACAAGATGTTAGCAGACACTTTAGTAAGGTAGCTCTAACTCCTGGGTGTGGCGAGGGGATAATTGACTCTGGGTCAGCCTACCGAGACTGAAACAGGCAATCCGCCCCTGAAAATCTGGCACCTCCCATGACTTTGTCAGAGCACGACTCAAAATCGCGCTGGCAGACGAAAGGAGGGGAGAAGAGAATTGAACCGGCAAGAGAAAGAAGCAATGGTGGACGAGCTCCACGAGAAGTTGGAGCGGTCCAAAGCAACAATTCTAACCGATTATCGTGGTCTCAAGGTAACGGAGATCACCGAACTGCGTCACAAGCTCAAGGAAGCGGGCATAGAATTCCGGGTGGTTAAAAACAGCCTGACTCGGCTGGCACTTCGGGGTACTACGGCCTCAGTGCTCGAGGAACACCTCATCGGGCCCAATGCCCTCGCCTTTTGCTACGATGACGAGCTGACGCCGGCGAAGGTGTTGCTGGAATATGCCAAGGGCAATGACAAGCTGGAGGTCAAGGCGGGTGTACTTGCTGGCAGGCTGATGCTTCAGGAGGACATGAAAAAGGTGGTCACCTTGCCCTCCAAAG
>JAUWKY010000209.1 GCA_030613915.1 Syntrophobacterales bacterium | reverse complement strand
AAAATCTAAAATTTCTGTGGTATGTGGTTTGCAATCATCATTGCCCGAAGATTGACTTACATCTTGCCAGACGGCGCATGAGGGTAACTTTTTGTAGAGACAGAGCCAATCTATGAAGGCTACTACCCCAACTCATACCGCAACCCTTAATCCATGGAGGTATGATTTTGAATACAATTAAGATAAAAAGAGAGCACCATTATCCAAAAGTAGACGCAAAATATCCCGTTGTCGTGCTTACAGCAGACGGGGCAATGAGAGGAGAAACCAAGCACATCAGCACCCAGCAAGCGTTCGTCCGCTGCAAAGACCCGCTGCGTCTCTATGACGTGGCCAGCATGAGCATTCAGTTTTCTGAAGAGGAGGCCATCCTGGCGGAAGGAGAAGTAATCTGGTCGAACAGATACGGCCCGGATGATGAAATAACCCCTCGTGGCATGGTGGTTCGCTTCACCCGTTTGTCCGCCAAAGAACGCAAGCGCCTTCACGACACTATTGCCAAACAGTACAAAAAGAAGATGGACCACTGGTAATATTCAAAGGTGGGGGCTCAAGATTTGCCCTCAGTTGGGATCTTATCGAGCCATCTTTTCAAGATATCCGTGCTGTCAATGGTTCCTAGCCCATTGACCTGGAAAAACTCATCCAGTTCATAGCGGTTACCCGTGAACCACCATTCTTTCAGGATGGCACCCGCCTCCGCCCGGAACATCCATTCAGGTCCAAGAGTCTTCCTGAGGTTTTTTTCGATGGTGGCCTCAGCCATCCATGAAACCAGATAATCAAGGGCGTAAAATTCCGGGGCCAGATCGAAAAGCTGAGTTTCAGGGAGGTAGGAGAACCCCGTGTGTTTCTTCAGGAGGGTGGCGTACGGCTCACCGTTGGCAAGGTCATTTTCTGCGAACATCTGATATTCAGCCAGAAACTTGCCAGCGTATCTTCTGAAAACAGATAAGTCTTTCAGGGTCTTGTAGAAGGTTATGGCATCTATTTCTCGAGGTGATAGTTTCAGTTGACGTTCCAGAAATGGTGGGGAGAGGGTGATGTTCTGAAGCAAAAAGGCATAGGTTTCTGAGAGCGCGTTTGAGGTGAAAAAATCTTTCTCAGACGGAGAAAGCTCCTGCGAGGTAAAGGTGTGACTCAGCGCGTGACCCATCTCATGGAACAGGGTCTCCAGGTCTACCCAACCGCCCTGGGGATTCATCACCAGATGGATATTTTGGGGAATTCTCAGGGCGAAACTCATTGCCTGGGAGCTTTTTTGAGGTGAATAGTCGATGTCCAAGTGGAGGCCAGAAAGCTTTTTCACCCCAATTCCCCAGTTGCTGAAGAAGTCGAGGTGATCAACTAAAGGAATTTTTTCAGGGAAAAACCGATCCAGTTCACCCAAGCCAAGCAGATAAATGGCATCGAAGCGATTGAGTTCAGAGAGGGGCCGCCCTAAACTCTCCTGAACCCATGTCTCCATGGCACCGAGATACATCTCTTCGGTCTGATTAAGTAATCTCAGCAGCTTACGGACGTAACCTTGGTAGTCTATTTGTTTTTTATCCTCACAGTAGGCTGTGTAGGTTTCGTAACCAAATTCCTCTGACAAAATAGCCAGAAAGACTTCCCAAAAACTGAGGGCAAAGGGCTTCAGGAACTTGCAGAGGCTGCTGGTCTCTTTTACCAGGATTCGGCGGCCATTGAGATCGCTATGTTTCTGACACCAGGGGAGGATGTCCTTGAAGTATATCTTTTCTCCGTTGACGTGGGCGGCAGCCCCTTTCAGCCAGGTGAAAAGTTCATTCTCGTAAGGAGAAACACGATATTGGAGATAGTGTCCAAGAAGAGAGTGAAAAAGCCTTTCCCTCATTCGTGAGCCTGTCCCGGTGCTTCGAATTTGCTTTATGCGGTTTGGGTTGAAGAGGTCTTCAAGCCCATCGTAGATGTTGAGCTGGGATGGAACGGTGTCATCTCCCTGCCATATTTTCAAAGCCCTGGAGGTCAAGCCTTCATTGAGCTTCAACACAGCTTGTTCTATTCCATCCATCTCAGAACCTAGTCTTGAACAGAAGGGCAAGCGATTCTAGCCGGCGTGGGTATGCAACCTTAGGGTTTTTAAACCTCAAAGGGATTCTGCATCATGATTGTCTGCTCGCGGCCAGGGCCCACTGAGACAATGGAAAGCGGGATTTCGGCCAGTTCTTCTATGGCTCGCAAATAGCTCTGGGTTTTGGTGGGGAGTTGTGAGAAGGTGCGGGCGCTACTGATATCCTGGCTCCAACCTGGAAAGGTCTCATACGAAGGGTCGCAGCTCTCCAAGGTGAAGCATTCATAGGGAAATATCTCCATTGAGCTCGTCTCATGGACATATGAGGTGGCAACGCGTATCTCTTCCAGCCCAGTAAGCACATCCAGCTTGGTTATGGTTAGACTGGTGAGTCCATTCAGCCGGGCAGCATTTCGCAGAACCACCATGTCAAGCCAGCCGCAGCGACGTGGTCTACCAGTGGTGGAACCGAATTCCGCTCCTACCTTCTGGAGATGCTGCCCCACAGTATCAGTAAGTTCAGTGGGAAACGGTCCGCCGCCCACCCGGGTAGTGTACGCCTTGCAAATGCCTATGGTCGTATCAATACGGGTGGGACCGATACCGGCACCGCAACATGCACCACCGGCAACAGCATTTGACGAGGTGACAAAGGGGTAGGTGCCGTGGTCTATGTCTAGGTGAGTCCCCTGAGCGCCTTCAAAAAGGATGTTCTTCCCCTGGCGCCGACCCCTGTCCAGCAACTCGGAGACATTGCCGACATATGGTCGAAGCTGCTCACCATAGGCTAGATATTCATCTGCAATTTGGTTGTAGTCCAGTGGCTTGGCACCGAGAAACTTCTCCAAGTAGAAGTTTTTTTCTTCCAGGTTCACCTTGAGTTTTTCTGTAAACAGCTTTGGATTAATCAGTTCGTGGATACGGATTCCGACCCGACTAGCCTTGTCTTCATAGCAGGGACCGATGCCACGGCCTGTGGTGCCTATTTTCCCTTTACCCTTCCGTTGCTCCCGGGCAATGTCCACTTCGCGATGGTAGACCATGATCACATGGGCCTGTCCACTAATGACCAGGTTGTCCGGACTAACCTGTATCTGGTGACTTCGTAGGCCTTCTATCTCTTCGAGCAAGACGCCCGGGTCCACCACCACCCCATTGCCAATGCAGCAGGTTTTGTTCGGATGCAGGATTCCCGATGGGATCAAGTGCAAGATAAATTTCTCATCTTCCACCACCAGCGTGTGGCCGGCGTTGTTGCCTCCCTGAAATCGGACAATGTAGTCGGCGGACTCACTCAGGAGATCAACGACTTTCCCCTTGCCCTCGTCTCCCCACTGGGTTCCAACTACAACTACATTAGCCATGGGGTAAACCTCTGTATGTTTGGAGTATTGGAGTATTGGAAGTGAGATTTACAGGGCCCTGTGCTTTCAGCTTTTCATGAACCGGCCACTCCATCTGAAGCCCGAAAGAGGATAATGGATTGGGTAAGAAATGTCAAACGGAAGTAGACCCTGTGCAACCGTAACTACAAAGATCAATATGTTCGCCAAGCGCATGGAGCATAGAGCAGAGAGTTGGAGGTTGGAGGAGCGGCCCTGCGGGCCTCGAGGTTGGAGGCAAAGCTGAGGAGTCAGTTGTCCGTGGTCCGTTGTCAGTTGTAAAAGAAGCATAGCGCCTAGCGCATGGCGTAGGAAGAAAGCAGTCATGAGAAAAGAAGAATTCGATCTTCCTCACTATCTTCTGAATTCTGGATTCTGACTCCTTAATCTTAAATTGTCCTTCGGACTCCCACCCTTCAGGCGGGTTCCCAGTTTCGCAATCCGAAATCCGAAATCCGCAATCTGCAATTAGGCTGCTGCCATTGCTCGCAGACGGCGGACGCGCTCCTCCATGGGTGGATGGGTACTGAACCATTTGGAAAAGCCACCACCACTGAGCGGATTGACTATGAACATGTGTGCTGTTGCTGGCTTGGCCTCCTTCATGGGTATCCGCTGAGAAGCGGACGCCAGCTTTTCCAGGGCACTGGCCAGACTCCTGGGATTTCCTGCCAAACGGGCGCCGGTCTCATCGGCCAGATATTCCCGAGAGCGGGAGATGGCCATCTGGATCAGCATGGCTCCAAGCGGTGCGAGGATGGACATGAGAATAAGACCGATGATGCCGCCGCCATCGTCGTCGTCAGAGCCCCCAAAGCCAAAAATGGCGGCAAAACGAGCCATGCTGGCAAGCATCATCACTACCCCGGCTAAGGTGGCGGCAATGGAGCCGATGAGAATGTCACGATTTTTTACATGTCCCAGTTCATGGGCCAACACCCCTTTTAGTTCCTCAGGGTTGAGGAGGCTAACGATGCTTTGGGTAACCGCCACCACCGCGTGTTCGGGGTTACGGCCGGTCGCAAAGGCATTGGGGGCTTCTGAGGGAATCATATAGATGCGAGGTTTTGGCAATCCCCCACGTTGCGCGAGTTCGTCCACCATTTGGTGAATCTCCGGGGCTTCAGTGGGGGTAAGCTCTGTGGCCCGATACATGGCCAGGACAATCTTGTCCGAAAACCAGTAACTGCCAAAATTCATGACCATGGCGAAAACAAAGGCGATCATCATGCCCTGATTGCCACCAAACATTCTCCCAATAAGAACGATTAACACGGTAAGGGCTGCCAGCAAAACCGTGGTTTTGAGCTGGTTGGCCATCATAGGTTGTACCTCCTGTTACATTGTAGGTTTCGGGTTCATTATTGAAAGAAGAACCCCATAAACGCTGGA
>JAUWKY010000164.1 GCA_030613915.1 Syntrophobacterales bacterium | reverse complement strand
TCCTCCACCAGCAGGGCCAGGTCATCTCTGGTATAGGTGAGATCCAGCAAGGCCAGAGCATTGGCATGTATTCGTTTCAGTGATTCCTTACCCTTCGTGTCGATTACATCCTGGTCATTCATGACTTTTTTGATGTTCTTGATGCTGAACATTTCTTTCCACTCTGGGCTTTTTCGCAGGGCTACGTCGTACACGGTGGTGTGGTAGATGGGAAGCTCGTTGTCAAACACCAGCACCTCCATGCTCTCCCCCTCTAAGGGACGCACATAGAGGTGCAGGTCTCTGACCTTCTTGTGCTCAAGATCTGTCATCTCCAGGAGTTCCTGCGTGAGTCCCTTGTCCAACCTTCTCTGTCCAGGGGTCTCACGAATGGTTGAAGTAATCTTTCGCAGAAGTCCATCGAGGTTGATTTTCGCTCTTAGATTTTCTTTGAAAGACATGACAACCATCTCCTTTTGAGCAAGCAGGTTAACGTATCAAGTCCGTCAGCTGCACGCCCTTTGCCTATGATAGCAGGAACTGTCAGTAGTTTGCTGAAATATTTGCAGGCGGTTACAACAATGTTGGACTTTCCCGGTTGAACTGGTATCCTCTTCAGAAAATGCGAGCTCTGAGGACCCGGCTTTCAGCCGCCCCCAGAGGGGGCTTTTGACGTCTTTCCTTCATGCGGAAGTCTGGTGGAGTAATGGAGTAATGGAACATTTTAAGACGTCTAATTTCAGGCACCAAATCCTGGGGTTTCAGGTGTCTGGTGTCAGGTGTCAGGGAAGAAAAACAAAAACACTGAAACCTGAACACTGAACACTGAAACCTCCACGCGCTCGCAATCTTTACCGGCAAAGCCATTCAACTCTGACCCCCGCAAGGCGGGATCGTGGACTGGCCCTGAGGACCAGGTTTTCTGAGACGAGGTAATATGCGCAAGATAGGGCTCTTGAAGAATACCATACAAGAGTATGCTTGGGGATCAAGGACAGCTATCCTTGAGCTTCTAGGCCAATCAGTACCGGCGGATAAACCACAAGCAGAACTCTGGATGGGAGCCCACCCTAAAGCTCCATCCCAGGTTTTTGCCGATGGCCTCTGGAGATCGCTGCCGGAGGTAATTCAAGAGAGCCCTGAAGAGACGCTTGGGCAGGAAGTAGCCGCTCGGTTTTCCAACAAGCTTCCATTTTTGTTCAAGGTGCTCGCTGCAGCGAAACCGCTGTCGATCCAAGCACATCCCGATAAGGAGCAGGCCGGGCAAGGCTTCGCCCGGGAAAATGAGCTTGGAATCCCCTTAGATGCGCCCCACAGAAATTATAGAGACGACAACCATAAACCAGAGATACTCTGTGCTCTGACACCATTTTGGGCCTTGAACGGTTTTCGCCAAATAGAAGAGACCCTCAGCCTATTAGAAGAAGCCAGGATCCCAGGTTTGGCAGAAATAGTATCGTTTCTACGGAGCCACCCCAACCGGGATGGGTTGAAAAAATTCTTCAAGGATTTAATGACCACGGACAGTGGAAAACAACGCAAGATTGTTGAGCAAGCGGTCAACTCTGCTGAGAAGCGGACACATGAAGAATCAGTCTGGACATGGATGATCAAGCTCAATGCAGAGTATCCCGGTGATATGGGTGTTCTCTCTCCTATTTTCTTAAATCTTGTCCGTCTGGAACCCCAGCAAGCCATGTATCTGCCAGCCGGGGAACTTCACGGTTACTTAGAGGGAGTTGGCATTGAGTTGATGGCCAATTCTGACAACGTTTTGAGGGGGGGGCTGACGCCCAAACACATAGATGTTCAAGAACTGCTCGCCGTTTTGAATTTTACAGACGGTGATTTGAATATTCTAAGCCCCGAAAACCTAACCCCTGGGGAGGCAATCTATAGCACGGAGGCGGAGGAATTTGTGCTCTCCGTGATAAGGATAAAGAAAGCGGCTCCCTTCAGCAGCCCTGGCGATCGCAGTGTGGAAATGATGATGTGCACGGAAGGCGAGGTTAGCGTCACTGATTTGAGCGCTGGGGACATCACCCGCTTAACCAGGGGAATCTCCATTATTGTACCGGCAGCAGTGAGGCAATACAGCATTGAAGGGGATGGGATTCTGTATAAGGCGGCAGTGCCGGTGTGAAAATCGCATAGCGCAAAGCGCATGGCGCATAGCGCATAGGGAAAGAAGCCAGAATCCAGAATTCAGAATCTAGAGAACAAGATCGAATTCCTCTTTTCTCATGACCACTTTCTTCTTACGCCATGCGCTATGCGCTTTGCGCTATGCTTCTTTTACGACGGACAACGGACAACCCACGACGGACACCTGCAACCGTTTACTATCTACCCAAGTCTTAGGGCCTGGCGCATCGCTACTAGGTTTTGACTTCGGTGTTGGAAAGCTGCTCTAGGGCAAGCATGAGGGCCTGGGTGCCCAACTTACCGTGTCCCTGGGCCTTGACCGCTTGGTAGAGCTGGTGGACTAAAGCCAATCCGGGCAGGGCAAGCCCAAGGCGGTGAGCCTCATCCAGGGCTATGGACATGTCTTTGATGAAATGTTCGACGAAGAATCCCGGGTCAAAATTGCGTCGGAGAATGCGGGGGGCCGTGTTGTCCAGAGCCCAGCAGGCGGCAGCACCGCTACTAACAGAGCGCAGCATGGTCTCCAGATCTAGGCCTGCTTTATATCCATAGAGAAGACTTTCGCATACGCCAATCATGGTGCCGGCTATAACGATCTGGTTGCACATTTTGGCATGCTGTCCAGCGCCAGGTCCACCCTGGTGGACGATCTGCTTTCCCATGGTTTCCAGTAGCGGCTCGATGGCCTCAATAACATCCTTGTTTCCACCGACCATAATAGAGAGCGTGCCGTTGCGTGCTCCCACATCGCCTCCCGACACCGGAGCGTCAACTGCGTGCACTGACTTTGATGCGGCCGCAGAGTGAATTTCCTGGGCCAGGCTTGGCGAGGTTGTGGTCATATCAATAACGATACTATCAGGTTTGGCGGTGGTCAAAATGCCACTCTCGCCCAGATAAACTTCACGTACATCTTCTGGAAATCCGACCATGGTGAAGATTGCATCAGACTGATCCGCTACTGCCCGGGATGACTCCGCCCAGGTTGCACCCGAGTCCAGAAGTGGTTGAGCCTTGGCCTTGGTGCGGCTGTAGATCTTCACCTTATAGCCCTTGGTGAGTAGATGGGTGCACATGGAGAGCCCCATGACTCCGGTGCCGATCCAGCCAATGCGGGTTTTCAAGGAAATTACAGGTGGTTTGTTCTTGGTGGAGACTGCCATGTTTCTATCCTTACAAGTGTTAGGTTTCGAAGTCAACTCCATTTAGGCATAGGGCGCAGGGCATAGAGTGCAAGGCACATTTCGAATTTGGAATTTCGAAATCCGCAATCCCAAATCACCTCCCCATGCTTGTTTCTCCTGGCTCCTGACTCCTCGGAGTTTGGTGGTTCATTTTTCTCACCACAAAGGCACCAAGCCACCAAGATTAAATAAGCAAAAAACATCACATCATTCTTCGAACTTGCTCAGCTGAGTTCTTGCCGCTACTATTTGTTTTTCTTTGTGTCTTCGTGTCTTGGTGGTTTTCTTTGCCCTCCTGGATTCTGACTCCTCTCAATCAAACCTGCAATATTGACAGGGAAGCTCTCGGCTTGCTATGTTAGCTGTCAGCGGTTTTTCTAGTTAATTCAAATATAAAGGAGATAGGCCATGTCATACACCAACGTCCTTGTGGAGAAACAAGATTATATCGGCCAGATTACCCTCAACAGACCAGCAGAGATGAACACTTTCAACGTGCCTTTTGCCCGGGAGCTGAATGACGCCCTGGCGGAGATGGACAAAGACCCGGAGGTGCGAGTTGTAGTGATCAAAGCGGCGGGCAAACATTTCTCTACCGGTATTTTCCTTCCCGAATTCAAGGACAAAACGAATAAGGAATATCGCGAATTCATCCGCTTGATGGACGAACACAATCACACTATTGCCAAGATGAAAAAGCCGGTGATTGCGTCGGTGAAAGGCTATGCGCTCGCCAACGGCGCCGGTCTGATCTTTGCTTGTGACCTGGCCGTGGCTGCAGAGGATGCCACACTGGGGACTACCGCGATCAATGTTGGTCTGATTTGCACTGGACCGGCTGTACCCCTGGCACGCTCTCTCGGCCGCAAAAAAACCCTTGAGATGATACTCACAGGTGACATGATCTCAGCGAGCGAAGCTGAAAAATTGGGATTAGTCAACAAAGTAGTGCCAGCAGACGAGCTTGAAGAAGCCACCATGGAACTGGCCCGAAAACTGGCTGCCAAGAGCCCGCTGGCGTTGCAAATTGGCAAAACAGCAATGTATGCAATGCAAGACGTCCCCTACCATCAATCGATCGACCACCTGAGCGAGCTTTTTGCTGCCCATTGCAGTAGCGAAGACGCTGAGGAGGGGGTGACGGCATTCTTGGAAAAGAGAAAACCGGTCTGGAAGGAACGGTAGAGGTATAATGAGTAAGGTTTCAGGTGTCAGGTGTCAGGAAAAAGAAATATGGAAGCTGAAACCTGAACACTGAACACTGAAACCTCCATCCGTCCTGACACCTGAACCCCGACACCTGACACCCTGAGATTTGGTGCTTGGAGTTTGAGATTTTATAGATTCCATTACTTCTACAGACTCTCTTGCGAAGAAAAGAAAGCTAAAACCACCTAAACCCAGTAATCCACATCATTCCTTTACTCCAACCTCAAAGGATTCCCTACCTACTCTACCCTCATTTGGTATTCTTTTTGCATCGAAAGCCGTTAGTCTTCAGGTGATAGGCTGGAGACATTACTGCTGAAGTAAGGACTCGATAACAGCTCATTGCCAGCCTCGGACAGCTATCTACAGCCATTTATTGGATGTCCGGTTTAGCTGGTGAGCCCGAACCTGATTGCGGAGGTTGTTAAAAACAATGGATGATCTATCCCAAGCCATGAAAGACGCTACCGCCTACTTAGATCGGCAGAAAGATGAAAATAAGGAAGTCCAATCAGGGAAAAAGGAAGTCCAATCAAGGAAAAAGGTAAAGTCTGCGCCGAAGGTGAGTGCTGTTAAGAGGAAAACAATGGAGGTCCAGAGCAATCCTGCTCTGGTATTGGCCTATGGTGGCGCGATTGCCTTGGCAATTTTTGCTGTAGGGATCTCCACGCAGTGGTTAATACCGGCGCTAGGTGCTGGCTTTGGTATTGCAACCACCATTATCTCCAAAGGAATTTTAACTCCTGGCTCAGAGCACTCCTGGGTGGTACCGATCGGCGCCGGAGGCCTTGCCCTTTTTGGTGGTGTGGCGGTGGTCTTTCTTCTGATCAAAATAGTGAGACAAGCAAGAGGCCAACTCTATCTGGCAGTTTTGCCTTTACTTGGGGTTCTGGCAGGCTTTAGTGTGAATTTGTGTAAAGATTTCTTCCCTAACGATCCGCTGGTACGAATCGGGTTTGCTGCAGTGGCAACCTGTCTATTCGTCCTTGGTGGTCTGTGGTGGAGAAGGTACGGTCTTTTGAACAAAATTGCGGGTACTTTTCTTATGCTGCTTTCACCCCTTGTCATTCTCGCTCATGGAGTCAGCGAAAATATCGGTGAAGGAGGGTGGGGCGATGCTTTGGGTAAAGTGACAGCCCAAAGCTGGATAGCTCTAGGCGGGCTCTTTGCTCTTCTCGTCTTGATCGGACTCCTTGCCTTTACCCTCGGGGATGAAATCAATCCGTGAGGTATAGCCCGGATATTTCACGAATTGCCTACTGCGACCGCGGATATGAGCGTCCTTCCGGGCGTCCTCGGGTATCGGACCCTGCGAGGTACCGTTCAGGTACGCCTCGGATCCAATCCCCTGCGGTTGCCCGGTGGCACACCCTTCTCCACGGTCTCGCGACACCAATTCGTGAAATATCCGGGCTAGGCTGTGGGCTATACTCTATACGCTGTATA
>JAUWKY010000203.1 GCA_030613915.1 Syntrophobacterales bacterium | reverse complement strand
ACCCGCTTCAGCCACCGCCCGGAGCTTCTCGAAGGACTCTTCCACCACGGCACGACCCATGCGATAGCCGCAGCATTAGATCAAGTCGTCTTCGCGGGATACGCACCAGATGTTGCCATCATCGATCATAAAAACGGCGTCTCCCATCTGATTCCAGCCATCGCCCACGCCCGTTTTTTGCGCCTTGCGCAGCCGTTCGTCATCGATATACGGCTTCCAGTAGAGGGTTCCTGAGGCGCCCTTGAGAATCATACTGCCGACCTCGTTGGGCTTGCAATCGTTACCCGCCTCATCAATGACCCTCACCTCGACGCCGGGCAGAGGTTTGCCGATGGAATCGGGGACGGGCTCCGGATTCATGGTGTTGGAAGTGACCAGGTGGAGCATTTCAGTACCGCCCAGGCCTTCCCAGATGGGCTTGCCGGTAAGTTCTTGCCACCCCTTTAGGGTTTCAGCACCCAGGGCATCACCGCCCGAGGTGAAGAGACGCACCGAGCTGGTGTCGTATTTTTTGAAAGCGGGAAACTTCATCAGAGCTCGGTAGCCCGTGGGGAGGCCGGTGAGGATGGTGATCTTGTGTTTCTGAATAAGATCCAACATGTCAGGCGGAGTGAACTTGGGAATGAGGGAGATGGCGGCTCCTCCTGCAAAAGGAATCAGGGTGAAGGTGCCGAATCCGGCGGCAAAGGACACCGGGGCGGCCCCACCCAGGACGTCACCGGGTTGCATCTTGTAAACGTATTCATTCACAATCCTGGATTCTATGACAGACGGGCGGACAAAGTGGATGCAGCCCTTGGGCATGCCGGTGGTGCCGGAAGTGTAGAGCATGAGCCCGATGTCCTCAGCCTTGAGCATGGTGGCCTCTAGCTCCGGAGAACCTGCCTCGATCATCTCCTCAAAGACCATGTTTCCTGCAGCCTTGACTTCGGCAGGGTCGCCGCCGATTACAATCACCTTGGTGCCATGCTCGAAGTTGGGCTTGGCCGTCTCAACCGGGGGCATAATCGGGGCGTTTACTATAAAGAGCGTCATCTCGGCATCGTTGGCCACGAAGGCAACCTCTTCTCCGGACCACAGGGGTGAGGTGGGCACGGGGATGGCGCCGATTTTTTCAATGGCAAAAATGGCGACAATCGCCTGGGGGGAGTTGACTAAACGGATGCCAACGCGGTCTTGAGGCTCCACGCCGATTTCTTTCAAAGCATTACCGAACTTGTTCACCTGTTGCTGGAGTTGCGCATAGGTGACGGTTTTGTCCATGAACTTGATGGCAGGATTATCACCTCTGCCTTCTCGAACATGACGGTCCAGGAAGTAGTCAGCAAGATTCAGCTCGGTGGGAGTGTCGGCAAACTCTTCCGGAACGAGATACTCAGGCCACATGTCTTTTGGTGGTATGTAACTTTCAGGTATTTTCCCCATAGCATAAACCTCCGTTAACGAGTAGTTCTCATTTCAACAATCAGGCTCATGCCCCTGCAAAAAACCCAGAGGCTATGACCATTGACGTTGCGTTACTGTCCAATTTTGCCCTTATGCCACCAATGCGAGCGCTCCAGCAAATGCCTCGGGCGGCACAGTGAAGCCTCACCTCCTTTCCAATTGAATTGCTGGGTCAATTTCGCCTGTGCAGCCGTCTACCCTTGGAGGGCAGTTACCTGTGGGCAATCACCCAGTGACAGAGAGAGCGATATAGTAGCCAATATCCAAAGCAACAGGAAGGCAGGAAATCCATAGAACTCAAGATGTTGCGAAGCCATCTGTCCCAGCCCGGATATTTCATGAATCACTTGCTGCGACCACGGATATGGCCGTCCTTCAGGGCGTCCTCGGATGTCGGCCCCTGCGACGTACCGTTCAGGTATGCCTCGGAACCAATCCCGCGGTAGCGCGGGACGGTTGCCCTGTGGCACACCCATCTTCGTGGTCTCGCGACAGCAATTCATGAAATATACGGGCTATGGATTGAAGGAGACGACCTTATATCCCTGTTCTTCCAGAGCCTGACGCACCGGTTCAGTGTCACATTTTTCGATACGAAAAGAGTAAATTCTTTCAGGGGACTCTTGACTCAAGATGCCAACACTAATGATCTCGCCATCGTGCTCCCGAATGATTCGAGATACCTCTTGAAAGGCATCTCGAGAGTCGCCGAGTCGAACATCAAGGCGCGAACTAGATCCCAGCACGCCCATTATGTCTACGAAAGCCTCCAGAATGTCCACGACTGTGATGATGCCCACCAGTTTGCCATCCTCGAGGACCGGCATGCCGCCAATTTTGTGTTTGCTAATGAGAAGCGCTGCCTGTTCAAGAACATCAGTGGACGAGACGGTAATAGGGTCAGCGATCATGACATCGCCCACCGTTAACTCTTCGATCATCGAGGCTATGAATACTCCACGGAGCTCAGTGTCGCTCACCCAACCCACCAAACGCTCTTGTCCGTCAACCACCGGTAGGTGGCGGATGGAATGCGTTTTCATGAGTTCAATGGCCTCTTGAATTGAGGCCTCAGGTGAAATAGCGACAGGATCTCTGGACATCCGTCGGGCTACGAGCATGAAGAATCAACCTCACCGTTCGGGGTCCTTACCACCCAGGCAGGATGCCAAACCGTTTGTTCCAATGCCCAACTCTACGGCCTCGATACCCGGAGAGCGGGGCGTAGTGAAATGAAGATATGAACTTGGGAATTCGGCAGGAAAGACCGGGGTCGCAACCAGTATTTCATTGCGTCTCGACCCCATTTCTGATTCCTTTAGATTTCCTGTACGAGTTTGAAATGACTATAGGATGACTCAAAACAAATTGCAAGAGAAAAAAGGTGCATGCTCCCGGCAGGGTGGTATCTACGCTTTCTTGACATTTGACTTTCGCTTGCTATACTGAGCCCGGCTTCACGGCCCATTTCTATATTTCTGGCTTTCCCAAAAGGTAGGAGATAACAGATTGAATAATTGCAAATTCATCTTTGTCACTGGGGGGGTGCTCTCTTCTCTAGGCAAGGGATTAGCATCTGCGGCGATTGGTGCCCTTCTGGAAAGCCGGGGTTTGCGGGTTACCCTGCAGAAATTGGATCCATACATTAATGTGGATCCAGGGACAATGAACCCCTTCCAACACGGCGAAGTGTATGTGACTGACGATGGGGCTGAGACTGATTTGGATCTTGGGCACTATGAGCGCTACACTTCTGTCAGAATGGGCAGACAGAACAACTTCACCTCCGGCAGTATTTACAATTCCGTAATCACAAAAGAGCGCAGGGGAGATTACTTGGGTGGAACTGTTCAGGTGGTGCCCCACATTACTGATGAGATTAAGAAGTGTATTCTCGAGGTCACCAATGGTGTGGATGTGGCCATTATAGAGATAGGTGGCACAGTGGGTGACATCGAGGGACTGCCCTTCCTCGAGGCAATCCGGCAGTTTAGATCAGACGTGGGCAAAGAAAATGTCGTCTACATACACCTGACGTTGGTTCCTTACATCCGAGCGGCCGGAGAGGTGAAAACCAAACCAACCCAGCATAGTGTGAAAGAGCTGCGTAGCATCGGCATTCAGCCGGATATTTTGTTGTGTCGCACTGAAATGCCCCTCAGCAAAGAGATTAAGGCTAAAATCGCACACTTCTGCAATGTGGAGCCTGAGGCGGTAATCACAGCCCAGGATGTGGAGAGTATCTACGAAGTGCCCCTGAGATTTCATCGGGAAGGGTTAGATGACAAAATTATACAGTTCCTTAATATTTGGACCGGGGCGCCACGGCTGGAACAGTGGGAAGAACTGGTTGAGCGCCTGAAAAATCCAAGGCACGAAGTTACCATTGGCATTGTTGGTAAATACATTGACTTGCGAGAGTCCTACAAAAGTCTGAACGAGGCCTTGGTCCATGGTGGTGTTGCCAATGATTGTCGGGTGAATCTTTCCTTTATAGATTCTGAGGAGGTTGAGACGGAAGGGGGCGAGGCCCTGCTAGAGGGTGCAGACGGCATTCTGGTGCCGGGTGGTTTTGGTGCCCGTGGGTTTACCGGCAAAATCAAGTCAATCAAACACGCCAGGGAAAACCGGGTGCCCTTTTTTGGCATTTGCCTTGGTATGCAGATGGCCGTGGTGGAATTTGCCCGTAATGTAGCCGGAGTCAAAGAGGCCCACAGCATGGAATATGATCCGAACACCAAGGGTCCGGTTATTTACCTCATGCGCGAGTGGTACGATTATCAGACAAAGACCGTGCAGCGACGTGACGAAGATACCGAGCTGGGTGGCACCATGCGGTTGGGAGAGTATCCCTGCATCTTGCAGAAGAACTCAAATGCCTATGCTGCCTATGGCAAAGGTGAAATTTACGAACGCCACCGGCACCGCTACGAGTTCAACAACGAATACCGCGAGATACTCGGGAGCAAAGGGCTAGTGTTCACCGGGCAGTCTCCTGATAAACAACTGGTGGAAATCATCGAAATAGAGGACCATCCCTGGTTTCTCGGCTGTCAGTTTCACCCCGAATTCAAATCCCAACCAATGAATCCCCACCCCCTCTTTCGAGATTTCATCAAAAGCTCACTGGAACACGCTATCCAGAGAGACAAATCCTAGCCCGGATATTTCATGAATTACTTGCTGCGACCACGGATATGGCCATCCTTCCTGGCGTCCTCGGGTGTCGACCCCTGCGACGTACCTTTCAGGTACGCCTCGGAACCAATCCCGCGGTGCCGCGGGACGAGTTGCCAGGTGGCCCGCCCGCCTCGCCTGAGCGAGCAGGCTCGCGATGGCGGGCAGGCACACCCTTCTCCACGGTCTCGCGACGGCAATTCATCAAACATACGGGTTCACTAAATGGGAGGTAATTCCTTATGGATATCAAATCAACCATCGGTCACACCATCGGCAGTAC
>JAUWKY010000180.1 GCA_030613915.1 Syntrophobacterales bacterium | reverse complement strand
TCTGCCGCTGCAATCACTGTGCCCGGCTCGGCTGTACTCGAAACAGGCAGGGCACGACAACCAAAGAGTTTCAACCGTTTTCCTCGCCAATAGGTGAAACCACCCGGCCAGGGATCCAAACCGCGAATACGGCAACAGATTCGCTTTGCGTCCTGACGCCAGTCCACCCTGCCATCTTCCTTGGCAAGCATGGGTGCGTAGGTGGCCTGGGAACTGTCCTGAGCTCTCGGCTCAAGCGCACCTCGTTTGAGTAAATCAAGGGTTTCCACCAGCACCCTGGCCCCTTCCTCGGCCAAGCGGTCATGGAGGCTGCCAGCCGTCTCTTCCGGCTGGATCACTGCTTTTCGCTGCAAAAGGATGTCACCGGTATCCATGCCGGCATCCATCAACATCGTGGTGACCCCGGTTTCCATCTCTCCCCGGATCAGGGCCCAGTGAATAGGGGCTGAACCCCGGTATTTGGGTAACAATGAGGCATGGACATTCACCGCCCCCAAAGGGGGCATCTCCAGGATCTCGGCCGGAAGCAACTGGCCGTATGCCACCACCACTATACATGCTGATTCCTGTGCAGCTATCCGCTCGACAGCCTCAGGGCTGCTCACTTTTTCCGGTTGATAAACCGGCAGACCTTTTTCCTGGGCCAGCTGTTTCACCGGCGAGGACACTACTCTCCTGCCGCGTCCCCTGGGCCTATCCGGCTGGGTAACCACCAGCAATATTGGAGCTCCTGCATCGAGCAAAGCCCTTAAGCTGGGCACCGCAAACCCAGGCGTACCCATGAAAACGAGACTTGGCAGATCATACACCATGGGAACATGACATTGGCCGCTTCGGCCCGTGGCAAGTCAAGCGGAATTTCAACCGGTCCCACTTAACTCCTTTTACAGCAATCGTGAAGTATCAGGGTTAAGGCTCCTGTTCGACCTTTTTCTTGCGCAGCTTTCTTTTATAGAGATCACGTTTCAATCTACTGATGCGATCAATGAATAAGATACCATTCAAATGGTCAATTTCATGCTGGAGTACCACAGCCAACAGACCCTCAGCCTCTATCTCCACCTCTTCTCCATTGAGATCGAGGCCCCGTACCGTGATTTTTTCATATCGTTTTACTTCAGCCTGGTATTCCGGCACACTCAAACACCCTTCCTCAATGATCACCTCCCCCTCGGCGGCAACAATCTCAGGGTTGGCCAGTACGATAAGCTCTGATTCAGGTCCGCGCGGAGCTATGTCGGCCACCAGCAGTCGCTTTGCCACACCCACCTGATTGGCTGCCAAACCGATACCTGGTGCATTGTACATGGTTTCCGCCATATGATCAGCTAATTTGATCACATCCTCATCAATACTTGTGATGGGTTCGGCCGGCTGATTCAGTACCTTCTCTGGATAGGCGCAAATGTGAAGAATCGCCATTGTTTGGCTCCAATCAGGTATAGGGCAAACAAGGTCTCTCTACTGATATGACAACTTTTTAATATATCGCAAAAATTAATAAGCATCAATGCATCACACCAAAGAGACTGCTCTTTATGCAACCCAAGAAACGTGGTAAGGGAAAGAATCCCTCGCTGCTGCCACTTGCCCATGAAAGGAACACATGCTAATAGTGCAACTGATGAGGCAAATAACCATTGAGCTCGAAGTCTGCCTTCTGTAGGTGAGCAGCGCCGAACCCCCAGCTATGATTGGGGTTTGCGATGTACACGGATCACCCCGGGTTTACTATTCAGGAAAAGAATATGGCTGGAACACCGCTTGGGTTTGTCGATTTTGATAGTTATGAAGAGAGTCTACCTGCCCTCATGGAACTGCTCAACGTCGGACCACACCTGTCCTCTGTTGAGAGGGTCGTCATCAAGCCCAACCTGGTCAACACCTCTCGCCCTCCCGTAACCACTCCGGTGGAGCTGGTGGCCACAATAGTCGACTATGTGCGCAATGTAAGCAGTGCGAGAATTGTAGTGGCAGAAGGGTGTGGATCGCCTTTATACGACACCTATAGACCATACCGCAAGCTTGGCTACGTGGAGTTGGCTGATTCAAAAGGGATCGGCCTGGTCGATCTCAATGACGCCGAACTCTCGAAACTCAGCGACAGCCGGTGTCGCCTTTATCCGCAGTTCATGATGCCCCGTGTAGTGATGGAGTCTTTTCTCATATCCGTCCCGGTACTCAAAAGACATTCCCTGGCGAAAGTCACCCTGACCATGAAAAACATGATGGGGTGCGCCCCTCCAAGTCACTACGGCGGCTTAGTCTGGAAAAAGTCTAAATTCCACAAGAATTTGCACCGTTCTATTTTTGAAATGAATCTCTACCGCACCCCCGACCTCACCATACTCGACGGAAGTGTAGGGCTCGCGAGGTACCACTTGGGAGGGCCGAAATGCAAGCCTTCGGTGAGAAAGCTGGTGGGTGGCTTCGATCCCGTTGCAGTGGACAGCTATGGTGCCGGACTTCTTTGTCTGGATTGGAGGAAGATAAAACACATTGCCCTGGCGCACTCTGTGTTGGGCAACGGAGAAGCACAGCCGGTCAGTTCAGTTGACGCAAAGCACAATGAACAGATCGCATAGCTCCTGACGACAAACCGAGCCAGGGCCCAGGCAAGACAGGCGAGACAAGAAAACTATTTGAGATTCTTGAAACCTTTCCCGCCTTTCTCGGTTTTCTCGCCTTTTTACCTAGTGTTTATTGACACTTACTCCCCTCGGATCATCACCAGCAACATTTTGAACCTCTCGGCAGCATGCAAAGCATGGGGAATATTAGCCGGCATGATTAGCATTTCTCCGCTCTTGACCTCATAGGGCTTGCCGCCGATTGTAATCTCTGCTCTGCCATCCAAAATTTGCACCACCGCATCGAAGGGTGCTGTGTGTTCACTCAGCCCCTGCCCCGCAGCAAAGGAGAATAGAGTGATATTGCCAGTGTTTTTCTTAAGCAAAGTTTTGCTAACCACAGAACCGTCTGCATAATCGACATGATCCGCCAGGTTAAAAACCGCACCCTTGAGAGTTTCTGCATTTTCAGTCACTGAGACCTCCTTTTCCAACTCAGATCTTATATCTCCATACCTTTCTTGGCCATTCACGCAACCTTTTTAGCCTCCACCAAGCAGTCCATGTGCTCGCCCTCTCTCACCAGCTTCACTTCCCCAAAGCCTGCTTCTTCCAGGGTGTCCTTTATTTCGTCAAAAGTGTACGTATCTCCCCCTTTGGTGTTCACCAGCATGTTAATGGCAAAGAGAGTTCCCTGGGGAGGGTGGGTACGAGCTGGTTCCATTACATGGTCGCGAATGAGTAATGTGCCGCCCGGCAGGACGGCCCGATGTATTTTCCGGTAGAGCGCCAGGTTCTCTTCGGGGCTGTTCTGGTGGATGATCGCCGATAGCAAGACAAGATCACAGCCCTTTGGGAGTTCGTCTTTGTAAAAATCCCCTGCCACACATTCCACCCGCTCCAGCAAACCTTCCGCTCCGAGCCCTTCTTCGGCCCAGGGAATAACATCGGGCAAATCAAACAGCACAGCTGTCATTTCCGGGTTTTTCGCCAAAAACGCCATGGTGTACGTGCCTGTAGCGCCTCCAATGTCCAGGAGCCTTTTGAAAGGTGCAAGGTTGTAACTGTCGGCTATCTCTTGTGATAAGCCCCTGCCAACCACATGCATGGCGCCGATGAAAGCTTTGAGACTGTCCTTGCCCCTTTCGGTAACGGGCTTTCCCTTGGGATTTGATCCCGTTCTTACTGTCTCGGTGAGACCGCCCCAGCTTTCCCACAAGCTATTTAGATGGAGCACCATTGGGAGTTCAGTTTCCGGATGTTCTGACGACAGCAGAGCACCCCGCTCTGTGTTTTGGTAGATACCATCTTGCTTGGACAGCAGTTGCAGGGCTACAAGACAGTCCAGAAGTCGGGTCAAACACCTTCGGTCACACTCGAGCCCCTTGGCAAAATTTTCTGCAGTAGCTCGCTCCTTGTCCAGCCGGGTGAACAAATCCAGCTCGGCAGCCGTCAAAATAACCCTGCCTTTCAAAAAACCCCTCACATCCTCCAGAACTGCACCTTCTATCATGGTCTCTCTCCTTCAATGGAATTGTGAATCTCATTTAACCATATTGTCTCGACTTAATCAAAAGGGTTATACAACGTTGAAAAGCGTGCCTCTTTCTTAATTTATTCATTGCAGTGGATGAAAAAATGAGTAAGATGATTATCTTTGAAAAGACGTGAAAACCGCGTTGAGTACTAAACCTAATTAACAGGAAGAGAACCACATGGAAAATATCTGGCTACTGCTACTGATCATCGTAGGGTGGGTGGTGCTCAATCGATGGGTACTGCCTAAATTGGGGATTTCAACTTGAATGAGTGGAAGTTGCGAGATCGGGGACCGATCTCAAGCACCCAGTGATGATCCAAAGAATCCCGAGTAGCGTGACTCGAACCGCAGGGTACGGATGGAACCCATCCGCAGGGTTTTTTCTAAGCTTCGCCAAAACCTGCTAGCCCGGAGAAGTTCAGTTGGATTGTAAAGGGAGGAAATCATGGCTGAGAAAGTTCACATGTGTGAGACCTGTGGGAAAACGACCGATAAGTTCGGTCATCTATGTGATCCAGTTGAGGTAGACGAGGCTTACGTTTGTGACCACTGCGGTCAGGCATCAACGGATCCACGTCACATATGTAAGCCCAAGTTGCAAAATATCAATTTTGTCTGTATTGCCTGTGGCCGAGTAGCTGAACTGCCAAGTCAGCTCTGCAATCCGCGGGACATCGAGCTTATGAAAAAACAGGATCCCCCCACAAGAATAACCTAGTAGGGAGTCTTGCCCTCTGGTGGGGCGGCAGGATAAGGGATAAGGCACGGTAGCGTTACAGCGTGAAACTTCACCTCATACTGTTTCTGAATGTCTGTCCTTTGACATCACCGGAGCCGGCCGAGTGTCGTCTCTTTTTGGTCACCACATGCAGACGGCTTTTGGAGAGTTCACCGCTTACGACCACATGCCACCCACCCAGCGGAATTTTGTCGGTTGTCTCGAGAACCTGAAAGTGTGTGGATGCAGCACCCGAAGGTACCGTGGCTCGGTAAAATTTTCCTTCTGTGCCATTGTACCGGTAGAGGTAATAGTGCCCATCCCGCGTCATTTCGCTCGCCTCGCAGACCAACATCCTGGGGTCACGAATTATCTCCACCAGAGTGTATTGTCGTTCCATCATTGGTCAATCCTTGGCTCACTGAGGATGTATCTCGGAATTATATCATATCCTGAGATTGTTGGGCTTGGGCCGATTTCTGCGCGCTTCTAGCCCGGATATATCATGAATTGCTGTCGCGAGACCATGAAGATGGGCTTGCCACCGGGCAACCGCAGGGTGTTGGTTCCGAGGCGT
>JAUWKY010000272.1 GCA_030613915.1 Syntrophobacterales bacterium | reverse complement strand
CCCCAGAATCGCCATGAAGCCAAAGAATGCCCCGGTGAGCAGCATTCCCGGTGCAGCCCCAATCAGCACCAGCGGAATCGTGATGAAAATTATTGCCGGTTTGGCGTAGGAATTGAATTGCCATACCATGAGCAAGATCATAGCTGCCAGGCAATGGGGAATGAATATTGCCAGGGCATTCTGTGCCTTGGCAGAGTTCTCTGACTCCCCACCCCACTCCCAGAAATACCCGGGAGGAAGATCCTTCATTATTTTCTCCAGGGCCGGCTGCAGGGCCTGCTCGAGTTCTGCTGCTTGCAGCCACTGATGCTTGGCCTCCACGGTCACAGTGGGGAGAAGATTCCGTCGAAAGATCTGATTGTACATGGTCTCAGACCTGAGACTTGCTACCTGGGTGAGGGGCACGCTTTCGTTTCGCGTCGAGGAAAACACTTCTACGGTACGGAGACGATCGAGGGTCTTTCTTTCTGCCCCTATGGCCCGGAACATCACGGGTATGGCCTTGTCCCCCTCTCGATAGTCCGTGATAGGGCTGCCGCTGAAGAAGGCATTCAGGCTATTGGCGATTTCCTCTGAAGTGACACCTGCCCTTCTCGCCCGGGGCTGATTGATGTCAACGAAAATCTTGGCGACCCGGGTTTCCCAATCATTGTAAATGCCCACCGTCCCGGGAATATCACGAAGAGCCGCCATCACCTGCTCACCCAGCTCGTAGATAGTATCGTGACCCGGTCCGGAGATTCGAACCTCCACCAGCCCTGTCTCATTTGCCCCCAGCCAGAACTGCTTTATGCGAGGATTGGCTTCGGGAAAATTCTCGGCAAGATAAGCGTCGACCCTTTCCATCGACGGGAAGATGGAATCATAATCATTTGTGCTTACCAGGATATAGGAAATATTAGGGGCTGGGGCCCGAGGGCCGAATGTTTGAAAGAAGCGAGGGCCGCCGTAAGCTACGTAGGCTAAAGTGCTTCTTACTTCTGGGTTTGCCTTTTCGTCGTGGAGCCATTCGAGAAAACGAACCGCTGTGTGGTCCATGGCGTTGGAGCCGTAGCCGGCCGGAACATCAAAATAGATCATGTACTGATCCCGCTCCGAGTCGGGCATGAACTGCTTCCTCACCAGACCCATGAGGGCGACGGCCCCAACCATCAGACCTGCCACCACGCCTATGACAACAACCCGGTTGTTCATAGCGAAAGTCAAAAGCCCCTTGTACCCCTGGTAGATGGGTTTTTGGTACTGCGCTTGTATTTCCTCTGCAGTGAGAGCCTTGGGCTTTAAGAACCAGTAGCAGTTGAGCGGGGTCACCATATTGGCAAGCACCCACGAGGTTAGGAGGGTGATGGCGAGAACCGTAGCCATAGAGCTCAGGTACTCACCGGTTACGTTGGGAGCCAGGGCCAGGGGCACAAATGCCAGGATCGTGGTCAGAGTGGAGGTGAGCAGTGGCAGCGCCAGGGTCTTGCCCGCATTGATGGCAGCGTCCTTCCGCGCCTCCCCTTCCAGCATCCGCCGCCCGATTTCCTCGGCCATGACGATACCGTTGTCCACTAAAAGACCGAGGGATATGATCAGCGTTGCCAGGGTAATTCGGTGGAGCTCGATTCCTAAAACCCGCATCCAGACAAGGGTAACGATCATGGTGAGGGGGACAATGGTCCCCACTATTAGACCTGTACGCATCCCCAGGAAAATCACCACCACAGCAAGCACAGTGACCAACGTCTGCAAGAGGTTCATGGCCACGCCGTTAACCGACTCCTCTACATACTGCGCCTGATAGAAGGCAACGTCCACCTGATAACCGATGGGCAGCCGGTTTTGCCACTCCTTAACTCTTTTCTGAACCCGGGGAGTGAAATCCAGGACGTTCACGCCTGTCTCCATTTGTTCCACGGCCAGGATGATGGCGGGCTCCCCGCTGTAGTAAACTTTCTGCTGCGGCGGATCAATGTAGGCGCGCTTCACCGTGGCTATATCTTTCAGGTAGGCGACCTGGTTGGATGAGGGCAGCCTGATTACAACATTCTCGATGTCCTCCACATTCTCAAAATTTCCCGAAGGCTCAACCACCAACTCCACCAACCCGGTATCAATGGATCCGCCCGGGAGAATGATGTTCTGCTTTATGAGGGTCTGGGCAAGCTCAGTTGGGCTGAGTCCGTACTGTGCCAAGCGGGCGTTGGATATCTCCAGAAATACCCTCTCACTCTGCACGCCGTGGAGCTCCACTTTCCGGATGCCCGGGATGGTGTAGAAATCGTCCTGCATATCCCTCGCAACATCACGCATCTCGGCCATGGAAAAGCCTTTGGCTGTCAGAGCGACAAGGACCACGGACACATCGCCGAACTCATCGTTAACAATAGGGCCTATGGTTCCTTCCGGCAGCTCTCGCATGACGTCGTTCATCTTGTTGCGCAGGTCCTGCCAGATCTGATCCATGTCGAAGAACTTGTCCCAGACCTTGACGTAGATGATGGACACCCCGGTGGTGGACTTGACGTCGTAGAGGTCCTCCACCTCAGGAATCTGGCGGATGTACTCCTCCACCTTCCGGGTAATAAGGTCCTCCACCCGGTCAGGTGACATACCAGGGTAGTAGGTGGTTACCACCGCATCCCGGATGGTGACAAAGGCGTCCTCCTTGCTGGGGAAGTTTGTGAGCATGGCGAGGCCGGCAATGGCCAGCAAGGCAACAAGAAGCATCACCAACCGTGAGTTATTGAACGAGAAACCGGTAAGGTTCATGCGAACTCCCTAAACGATTGCGGATTCCGAAATGTGATTACTTTTCTTCCTTCATCAGGTTCACTTTCTGCCCGTCGGTTAAGAATTGGACACCGGCAGTGGCTAGGATGTCCCCAGCCTTGAGAGCTTCAGGCTCGATGATTACGTCGTTTTCGCGAAGATTCAACACCTTGATTTGAGTCTTTTTGACGGTGGAGCTCTTTTCATCATAAATGAAAACAAAGGTTGTTTTCTCCGCCCCCATGAGAATCGCGGCAATTGGAACTGCGAGGCCAGTCACTATTGGTTCACCTGTTTCCGACTCCGGAATATACTGAAAGGCAACTTCCACTGACATACCCGACCTGAGCGCTGGAAATTCCTCCTGCAGCTGCACGGTCACCGGGAAGGTAGTGGCAGCTCGTGATCTCAACCCTACCTCGGTGAGTACCCCAGGCACCCTGCGGTTGCTCAGGCTAGGAAAGACAACGTCGGCCTCGTCACCAACGTTGAGATGTAGCACCAGAGTCTCGGGTACTGCCGAAGAAACCTCGAATCCAGATTCCTCCCCATCCAAACCGAAAATGGCCTTACCCCTGCGAACCTCGACGTGGGGCTCTATCTCTTTCACAGAGATTGTTCCGTTAAATGGAGCTATTAGCCGGGTTTTGCGCAGATCACGACGTGCCAGTCCCAACTGAGCCGTTGCTGCCTTCACCTGGCTCTTGGCGCTGTCGAAGCTGGCCCTGGCCTCATCCAGTTCGGCCTTGCTGGCATTGTTGGACTCGTAGAGGGCAAGATATCTCTCGTAGTTGGCTCGCCTCTCCACCCTGCCGGCCTGCGCTTTTAATAGTCCGGCTTCCGCTTCTCTAACCCCGAGCACGAAAGGTTGTTGATCCAGCTCAGCCAGCACCTGGCCTTTCCTGACCTGGGCGCCTAGTCTTACTTCGACCTTCTCAACCGTCCCACCCACGGCAAAGCTGAGGGCGGTCTGGTCCACGGGCTTGGTGGTGCCTG
>JAUWKY010000248.1 GCA_030613915.1 Syntrophobacterales bacterium | reverse complement strand
TAGCCATACTTAGGGTTCTTGAGCATTTCCAGATGAACCGCGCCGATATCTATCACTCTCAGCGTTACCCCCAGCTGTCTGGCTGCCTTTTGCGCACCTTCCGGTCCGAAGAACGGAGTTTGAAAGGCAATGCCAGTCATCTCGATATCTTGATCCAGGAGCACCCTGACTGCCAGCATACTATCCAGGCCTCCGGACATGAGACCAAGGGCACGAACCCTCATCGAACACCTCGCCTTTGCGCAGGGAATGGCATGAAGCCTAATCAAGCTCTATGATCACGTAGATCCCATCGGGTTCGAAATCCGAATATCGAATATCGAAACCCTAAACAAATTCAAAATTCAAATTCTCCAATGCTCAAAACTAAATCGTAATTTCTATCACTCGAATCTATTGTCTTCTCGTTTTGAATTTCGTGCTTTGGTCATTTGGATTTGTTTCGGATTTCGTGCTTCGGATTTATGATTATTATCGCCGCATCTCCGTGTCACCGTCTCGCTACCTCTGCCTGTTGCCCGTGGTCGCAGTGTTCCAACAACGGACACTCAGTGCATTTTGGCTTCCTGGCTTTACACACTTTCCGGCCGTGCTGAATGAGTTGGTGAGAGAAGAGCGTCCACTTCTCCTGAGGGATAAGTTCCATCAAATCAAATTCTATCTTCACGGGATCGCGCTGCTGGGTGAGACCAATCCGTTGGGAGATTCGACCCACATGAGTATCCACCACAATCCCGGGCGTGTTGAAAGCCGTACCCAGTATGACGTTGGCCGTCTTCCTGCCGATACCGGGAAGTTTGACCAACTCCTCCAGACTGTCCGGCACCTCAGCCTGATGTTTTTCCACCAATGCTGCTCCGCAGTTTTTCAAACTCTTGGCCTTATTTCTGAAAAATCCAGTGGGACGTATATCCTCCTCCAACTCTCCTGGGCGAGCATTGGCATAATCTGCGGCGGCTCGATATTTCTTGAACAACTTTTTGGTGACCTGATTCACCCTCACATCCGTGCACTGAGCTGAGAGCACGGTGGCCACCAGAAGTTCCAGGGGGTTGCTGAAATCTAAACTGATATTGGCCTCAGGATAAGTCTTGTCAAGGATGTCAAGGATTGCCTCCATATCCTTCATGGCACCTCCAGATCCAACTCCAATGTAGGGTGGGCAATGCCCACCCATCAGCCGGTGGGCGGTGCCCACCCTACGTTTTACTAAGGTAACATAATCCCAGATGATTACCCACCTTCGCACCATTTTTAACTTTAGGCATTTTAGCTCATTTTAGCTCATTTTCTCTTTCTTGCTTGACCCAATAAAGCAGTTCGGTTAGCATCAGCCTTCCTCATTTGGATCTAATCGACTCAGAACTCAATTAGGTATTATCGCTCAGTTGAGGTTAGAGGCTTGGCCATGGAAGCAGAAGCTTTTCCCTCAGAAGGCCGGATTGTGGCAGTATCCGTCAGCCACCACAAGGGCATTAAGAAGTCGAACCTACCTGAATGCAAGCTTCTTGAAGATCAAGGGTTAGACGGTGATGCCCACGCCGGGGACTGGCACCGGCAGGTTAGTCTGCTCGCCATGGAAAGCATCAATAAGATTCGGGAAAAAGGACTTGATGTCTCCCCTGGAGATTTTGCCGAAAATATCACCACCTCTGGACTGAAAATTTGGGAGCTTCCAATGGGGACGCGGCTGGCCGTCGGCAGTGAAGCGCTGCTGGAAGTTACACAGATTGGCAAAGAATGTCACGACCGCTGCGCTATCTATCACCAGGTGGGAGACTGTGTCATGCCGAAGGAGGGAGTGTTTACTCGCGTCTTGCGTGGCGGCACTATCAGGCCTGGAGATGAAATTCGCGTTTTGCCACAAGCTGATGGTTAACAACTTCTGGAATTTAGGGATTCAATAGTGTAAGATAATGATTTATAATCTCTCAATTTTTCAATCCCCAAACTTTACAATCTTGTTGACGGAGATCTCTTATGCACCTTAATGTCATCTGCCCGTTCTGCGACAGAAAACACCCTGTTCCTTTTGATTTCGACGATGTCTATGATTGCGACTGTGGTGCCAGTTACTGGATCGGTAGCAGTAATCTACTCGAAAATGAAATGACCATGGTCTCAAAATCCGTCTTGCCCAGCGACCTCGTGCGGCTTACTGAAGAAGAGGACCTGGGATTGTGCCAAGTGGTGGTGAACAAGGAGTTCGATCAACTTATCTCACTCATACAGTCAATGGATGAGACGCCGGAAATGCGTTTCTGTAAATATGACCGCTCCGCCCAGCTGGCCCTCGTCTGGATGAAGAGACCATGAGCGTTTCGGATTGTATCTTTCCCCTTCTTCAATGTATTCCTGACACTTTCAGCCACTGTTCGAGATGCTCGTATTCCAATCTTCCCACTGCGGAGTGAAGCGGAGCTGACTCGTGGGGACATTCCGGCTGGCTCTCATTTCAATGCCCTGGCCCCTGGCCAATCGCCCCTCCTTACAATTAGCCACCCTCAAGAGTTTCCTCAGAGAAAAGGCACCAGAGGTAGAGACCGATTGCTATCATCCTTACCTCCAGGTCGGCAATCTCCTGGGAATTCAGGCTTATAACAATATTGCCGAGCGAACCTGGATGGCGGAGGCTATTTACGGTTATCTCTTGAATCCGAAGAAAAGGGCTGAGATCGTGGATCTGGTTCGCAAAGAACATTCTTCCAGAACCAAAACGGCTCCTCCGGACCTGAAAACTATATCCAGCCAAATTCATCGTTTGCACCAAGGTCACCATTTCGATCTGGAATGGTCGTCCTACGATCTCGTCGGCTTTTCCATCTGCCTTTCGCAATTGACCTCGTCACTCTATATGATCAGGCAGATTCGCGCCCGCCACCCCAGTTGCCGTATCCTGGTTGGTGGTTCCAGTTGTGCTGGTGAGTTGGGCTATTCCTTGCTCGCCAACCTACCCGAGATCGATTTCGTGGTGAGCGGCGAGGGTGAGCTGCCGCTGCTGGAGTTAATCAACCGGATCAAAAAGGATGAGCTAGAAGGTGATGAGTCTTCTGGACTACTGTGGCGGGATGCACAGGGGAACATCAGAGGGGGCGATCTCAAGCAACTGCCGAATCTCAATGATCTCCCGGTACCGGAATACCATGACTACTTTCATGAATTGAGCCGACAGCCCCGCCTGGCCACTTTGGTGCCCAGCCTGCCCATGGAAACCTCCCGGGGATGCTGGTGGCATCGAGTCAAGACGGGCTCGGTGGAGCGAGCCTGCAAATTCTGCAATCTGAATCTCCAGTGGCGGGGTTACCGGAGCAAAGAGCCGCTCCAGGTAGCACGGGAGATGGAGGAACTGGCTGCACAGTACGCCAGCCTCAAGTTCTTTTTTGTTGATAACATCCTCGACAACAACAAGCTTCATGAGCTTTTCAGATGCATCAATGATGTAGAGCGTGATTTTGAGATTTTCACTGAACTCAGGGCCTCGGTATCGCGTTCCGACCTCATCCAAATGCGACGAACTGGGGTCACCCAGGTACAGGTCGGCATTGAAGCACTGAGCACCAGACTCCTGCGAAAAATCAACAAAGGGACCACGGCTATCCAAAATATCGAGATCATGAAACACTGCGAAGAGCTGGGTATCCAGCACCTGTCCAACCTTATGCTCGGATTTCCTGGAAGTGATGCCGAGGATGTGGCGGAGACCCTCAATAATCTCAGGTTTGTCATGCCATTTCAGCCCCTGCGCAAGGTGCGCTTCTGGCTGGGCCAGAACAGCCCGGTTGCCCTTCACCCAGAAGAGTATGGCATTCGGCGCATCACCAATCACCCGCATTATCAGAGGTTGCTTCCGGATTCCCTGGCAAACTCTCTCTGCTTGATGGTCAAGACCTACGTGGGTGATCGGACCAGACAAAAGAAACTTTGGCGCCCCGTAGCCCGCGAGATTGAACGTTGGCAGCAACGCTACGAATCACTGCGCCGGCAACATTTCCAAACACCCTTACTGAGCTATCGGGACGGAGGGGATTTTCTCCTCATTCGCCGGCGCGCCGAGGGTTCTGAGATGGAGACCTTTCGCCTGCGGGGATCCTCCCGCGCTATTTACCGTTTTTGCGAAACACGTCGAACCTTAGAAGAAATCCGCAGGGAATTTCCTCGTTTTTCCCCGGACAAACTTCAGACCTTCATT
>JAUWKY010000224.1 GCA_030613915.1 Syntrophobacterales bacterium | reverse complement strand
AAACTGCCATCCGCGTTGCGGCAATGCCTTCTTAGCACATGGACATGGCCAAGTCAATATTTCCTCGCATAGCGCAGAGCGCATGGCGCATAGCGTCCCAAAATCAGCTGGCAGCTAGCAACTGGCAGCAGGCAGCAAATCCGATTGGCGGTAAGATATTTTTCTGCCAGCTGCAAGCTGTCCGCTGCACGCTGTAGAATAGCGCTTTGCGCTATGCGACGGAGCTATCGACCAGAGAGCTCCCGTTTGATTTTAATCGCTTCCTGATAGACGAGTCGTTTACTAATACCCTGTTCTTGGGCCACTTCTGCTGCTATTTCTTTGAGAGGACGGCGACCAGATGTGAGGCAAGCGCGCAGCTGTTCAATGAGGGAGTCGTCCAGGTGTGGCTTGCGTTTTTCAGCTCCAGCCACTAACAGGGTAACCTCCCCGCGGGTTTCTCCCGGCCAACGCGCCATGGCCTCTTCCAGGCTTCCCCTAAAAACCTCCTCGTGGATTTTGGTCAACTCCCGAGTTACGGCCACTCTCCTATTGCCCCAGATTTTCCTCATGTCTTTAAGACAACCGCCAAGTCTTCTGGGTGATTCAAATAGAATCAGAGTCTCCTCAGCCTGAGCATATCTGGTGAAAAATGTGCGGCGAGCAGCAGGACGATTGGGAGGGTAGCCCAAAAATAGAAACGGTTGTATGGGAAGCCCGGCAACAGTCAGGGCCGTAGTAACCGCGGAGGGTCCGGGAATGGGGCTCACCTGAATATCCTGGGACACCGCTAGACGGACCAAGTCAATCCCTGGGTCAGATATGCCCGGAGTGCCGGCATCGGTAACCAAAGCCACCGACTTTCCGGTCATTAGTTCGCGTATTAAGCGGGGGCCCTGGGTACGCTTGTTGTGTTCGTGGTAGCTGATCAGAGGACGATGAATGTCGTGAGCGCTTAATAGTTTTCGGGTGTGGCGCGTGTCCTCCGCGGCGATTAGATCAACCTCATGCAAAATTCTCAGAGCCCTAAGAGTAATATCCTCCAGGTTGCCGATGGGTGTTGCTACTATGTAAAGAACCCCTATCTTCGAATGCATGGTGTCGTATCCCTCGTGCCTTATGCCTTACGCCCTGCGCCACATTGCTCTCAGTCTATGCAACCTGCCCAGACCTATAAGCTGACAGCGGATAGCTGAACGCTGATCGTTCAATATGTTGACTCGAAAGCATTCTCTATTACCTCCAAAAGAGGTGCACCCTTTCTACCGCTGACGGTTACCACATCGAATCTAGCATTGGTCTCGGTAAGGTCGCATTTCTGGAGGTAATACCAGGCAACTTGGCTGAGTTTGCGTTGTTTGGCAGGGGTGATCGCCCACTTAGGCGAACCAAAAGCCCCACTTCTCCGAGACTTTACCTCCACGAAGACTAAAACGCCCCGGTGGCGGGCGATGATGTCAATCTCACCGAGAGGACAGCGATAATTACGACAGACAATGCGGTACCCTAATCGCTTCAAGTGGCGGACTGCAAGTTGCTCACCTTCGTGCCCCTGAACCAGATGGGTTTTGGAACCACGCCTGCTTTGCTTGCCGTCTTGACCCATAATAAGTGATTTTAGGTTATCTCGCTGCCCAGTAAGGGATCAGTCAGTCAGTACTTGGATTCGAGCCGGTAGAGGGCACACCACGGAATGTTTGCCGGTGAAGTGGACAGGACCCATAACGAACCAAGGCGGCGCGGTGCTCCTTCGTGCCGTAGCCCTTATTGCGGGCGAAGTTGTAATGAGGGTAACTCTCATGATGAGCAACCATGATCGTATCCCTGTGCACCTTGGCGACAATGGATGCGGCTGCCACCGAGATACTTAACTGATCTCCACGTTTGAGAGGTTGCTGTGGTAGTTGGGTGGGCATTTCCCAGGGGCCGTCCACTATAACAAAGTCGGGAAGGGGATCTATCTGTGCTACAGACCGACGCATGGCCTCCAAAGTTGCTGCCAGGATATTGGTGCGGTCAATCTCCGCAGCACTCACCTTCCCGATACCGATAGCGGTAGCCACTGCGTGGATTCTGTCATTGCATCCCTGGCGTTGAGAGGGATTGAGCTGTTTGGAGTCACGAACATCAGGGAGGTCTATGCCATAGGGTAACACCACCGCCGCCGCCACAACCGGCCCAGCAAGCGGGCCCCGGCCCGCTTCGTCTACCCCGGCGATTCGGCGAAAACTCCGGTCCCATACTCTGCGCTCGAAGTACCAGGGATCCCTGGGATCTTTAGGAAACAAAGGTGTTTGTGACGGCCGGCCGGCCATATTCGTGAGCTTTCAGCTTTCAGGCTGGTAAAGGGTGAACAGTGAGCAGTAAGCGGATGAGCACATCCATCTCAACTGCTTACCGCTTACTGCTGACGGCTTACCATTAGAAACGCGGGCGAAGTTCGCGGATGCGAGCGGCCTTGCCTCGTAACTTGCGCAAATAGTAGAGGCGTGAGCGACGAACGCGACCACGGCTTACCACCTCGATTTTATCGACCATGGGTGAGTGAAGCGGAAAAATTCTTTCAACTCCAATCCCATAAGAGATCTTGCGGACGGTGAAGGTGGAATTTATCCTTCCCTTGCGTTTGCGAATGACCACGCCCTGGAAGACCTGGATCCGTTCTTTGTCTCCTTCTCTAATCTTCACGTGGACCTTTATCGTATCACCAGATTTGAATTGGGGAATATCGGCCCGCATCTGTTCTCTATCCATTGCTTGCAACGTGTCCATTGTATCTCCTTATCTACTCAGCCACAAAAGGTAAGCATACTAATGTAATATGTGTATCAAATATCGATAGTCAAGTATCCGGTATCGACTGTCTTCCGTATTCCTCAAGAGGTTTCGTTGCCGTTACGCGAGCCCAACAACCGGTCGAGAATAGCGGTGGCTGCGGAGCGTACAGACAGGTGATTATACCTGGAACCACCTTGAATAGGCGCCAACCGATGGTCTGCCATGTCCACTACTTCTTCGGCCAGGCCCCATCCCGTACCAAATAAAATGAGAAGAGGCTTCCCTCGGCCGATTAGTTCTCTGGCCTCCGAGTAGTTTAAAGTGGCGCCAGTCAGAGAGGCTCCGGTTATCAGTAGTTCCGGCCTTTGGCCACATTCGTTTCTCATGGTGTCGACCACTTCAGCCAGGGAAGCGGCTGGGATTACCAGCTCCAGTGCCATCTTTCTTTCAGGATTTCGTTCTGCCCCGTATCCCTGTCGCCAATGGGCCAGAAGCCTTTGTACCAACTGGAGTTGGTCTTCCAAGGGGGTGACCATGTAAAAGCGGCTCACCCCGTAGGTCAGAGCAGCGCGGGCGATGTCATGAATGTCCAGGTTCGTCACCGAGGAAACGATGACCTGGCGCTGACGGTTGTACACAGGGTAGTGAAGTAACGCCACCTGGATATTCATCTCAGCAATTCCGATCCTTAATCCTCTCTTTCCCTTTGGATAGCCTCGGCAAGCAGTTTCCTATCCTCGCTGCCCAGTATCTCCTCCTTCAAAAGGTCCGGCCGCCTTTGCCGCGTGCGCAACAGGGACTGTTGGCGTCGCCAGCGACGAATAGCGGCGTGGTTTCCAGAGAGAAGTATCTCTGGCACCCGGTGTCCCTCGTAAATTTCCGGCCTGGTATAGTGCGGGTACTCCAACAAGCCGCCAACGAAACTCTCTTCCGCTATGGACTCATCACTGCCGAGTACCCCCGGTACCAGCCTGGCCACAGCGTCGAGCACGGTGAGGGCGGGCAATTCGCCCCCTGTGAGAACGTAGTCGCCGATGGAAATTTCATCGTCGACGTAGTGGTTGCGTATCCTCTCGTCAACTCCCTCATATCGACCGCAAACCAAGCATACGTGTGGCAGCCGGCTAAGCTCAAAAGCGATTTCCTGTTTGAAGATCCTACCCTGGGGGCTCAGGAGAATTACCCTCACCGAAGGATCAGCGGCCCGGACGCTGGCGATGGCAGCCGCCAGGGGTTCTGGTTTCATCACCATACCGCTGCCGCCGCCAAATGGTCGATCATCCGTGGTACGATGTGGACCGCTGGCGTAATCGCGGATGTTGGTGACCTGGACCTCAATGAGTTCTCTGGCGATGGCCTTGCCAATTATGCTTTCCTGGAGAGGCCCTGCCATCATGCCGGGGAATATGGTCAAAATGTCAATGATCATTAGGCGGTTACCCTAATTGAGTTAAAACTCAATTAGGTGTTATCCGTTATTAGTTATTGGTGTCGAGATAAAAATTATTGAAATTATCTCTGTCTATTCATAGAAATACAAAACATGAGGTTGATGTTCTTCCTAATAACCTATAACGAGTAACGAATAACCTTCGATTGAGCGTTAACGCTCAATCGAGCGGTTCATAAGTCTCGGGAAGATCTACGGTCATCAGCCGCCGCTGGAGATCTACTTCATGAACAACTTCTTGGGTGGCTGGAACAAGAATTTCATCGCCTCCTCGGCGCACTACATAGACGTCGTTACTCCCGGTCTCAATGATCTCCTCTAAAATCCCAAGTTTGGTGCCATCGGTGCTCACCACTTCTAGTCCTATGAGTTGATACCAGTAA
>JAUWKY010000026.1 GCA_030613915.1 Syntrophobacterales bacterium | reverse complement strand
CTTAAAACTTTCTTATCTTATGTGGAGTTTTTTATGAGTAAGAAAAAGAGAAAGAAGAATAACATAGCGGAAAAAAGCGCCTCAAAAAAAGAAATCATACTCAATACTGAAAAGCAAAGCCAGTCACCACTTCGAACCTTGGCTGTGATCGCGGTTGTGGTAGTAGCAGGTTTGGCCTTTTACCTGTTTCAGACCGGTTTTGACAACAAGCCCCAAGCCCGAACATCTTCCATTCAACCTGAAGTCACGGCCACAGAAGTCTCCTTCCCGGTACAAGCCTTCAGTGATGGGCAAGCCAAGTACTTCCAATACCCGGCCGGTAATGGAATTACTGTCCGCTTTTTCATCCTCAGGAGCTCTGACGGGGTGGTCCGGGCTGCATACGACGCCTGCGACGTCTGTTGGCGCGAGGGCAAAGGATACTACCAGGAGGGAGACTTCATGGTTTGCCGCAATTGCGGCCAGCGATTTGCCTCCGTCAAGGTAAATGTAATAAAGGGTGGCTGCAATCCCGCACCGCTGGGGAGAACAGTAGTGGGTAACAAACTTGTTATAAAGACCGCCGACATACTTCAGGGTGTCCAGTACTTTGATTTTACCAAGAGGAGCTAAAGATGACGCTCAAAGATATTGCCCTCCGCAATCTCAGGCGGAGGAAGGCCAAGGCCGCTTTCGTGCTTGCCGGACTTCTCATTGCGGTCTCCACGGCAGTGGCTCTCCTCGGCCTCATCGAAGCGATGAACCGAGACATTCAGAAAAAACTCGAAGAGTACGGGGCCAACATCCTCATATTGCCCAAAACTGAAAATCTCTCTCTGACATACGGGGGGCTCTCGTTGGGGGGCGTTTCGTTCGAAATGCAAGAAATTCGGCAGGCTGACCTGGGGAGGGTCAAAACCATTAAAAACGCTGCAAATGTGGCCGCAATGGGGCCTACGGTTCTGGGCGCTGTTGAGGTGAGCGACCGCAAAGTGCTCCTTGCCGGGGTAGACTTTCAAGCCGTGAAAATCTTGAAGCCCTGGTGGAAAGTCGGGGGCACAGTTCCAGGTGACTCCGATGTCCTCCTGGGGGCTGAGGCTGCTCGCATTTTGAATCTGAACGCCGGCGATCACCTCAAAATCAACGGCAGCAACCTTCAGGTGTCGGGTATCCTGGCTCCCACCGGCTCACAGGACGACCAGCTCGTCTTCACCCCCCTCAGTACGGCCCAATCACTTCTGAACAAGCAAGGCCGTGTCTCAATGGTGGAGGTTGCAGCGCTTTGCACTGCCTGTCCTATTGAGGCCATGGTGAGTCAGATCTCAAAGGCGCTCCCTGGGACCAAAGTCATGGCCATCCAGCAGGTGGTACAGGGCCGCATGGAAACCCTATCCCATTTCAAGAAATTCTCTTACGGTATCTCCATGGTGTTGGTGCTGGTGGGCAGTCTTGTGGTGCTCGTGACCATGATGGGAAGCGTGAGAGAGCGCACTGGAGAAATTGGCATCTTCCGGGCCATGGGTTTTCGCAGGAGTCACGTGATCAAGATAGTTCTCCTGGAAGCGGGAATACTCTCCGCCCTGGCTGGGATCATGGGCTACCTGGTAGGCTTCGGAACCACCAAAGCCGCCCTTCCCTTTTTTGCTGGAAGCAATGGAATGGAAGTGCTTTTCGATCCCATTCTGGCCGCTGGAGCATTTGCTGTGGCTATGACAATGGGTCTGGCCTCAAGTGTCTACCCCGCACTTCTGGCCGCACGGATCGACCCCACCGATGCTCTCAGAGCCCTGTAGTAATGGAGAAATTGTATGAGTTACATCAGAGCAGAAAAGCTAACGAAGCAGTACGGTACTGGTGACGCCGCAGTTACGGCCGTAGGAGGCATGAGTTTCAATATCCAAATGGGTGAATTTGTGGTCGTAATGGGAGAGTCGGGATCGGGTAAATCAACTTTGCTAACTATGATGGGGGCCCTGAACTCCCCAACGGCTGGGAATTACCGGGTGGACGGGCTTGAGGTCTACGAACTGGGACAAGACCAGAGGGCTGACTTTCGCAGGGAATTTCTGGGCTTTATCTTCCAGAGTTTTCATCTCATTCCCTACCTCACCCTCCTCGAGAACGTTATGCTTCCCCTGGCCACAGTGAAAATGAGCAGCAAGAAGAAGCGGGCCTTGGCCGAAGATGCCTTGTTACGGGTAGGGCTCAATGGAAAGTCTCACCGGTTGCCGGGACAGACATCTGGAGGGGAGCAAGAGCGCGTGGCCATTGCCCGCGCAATTGTGAACGAGCCGCCCATCCTCTTCGCAGACGAACCCTCGGGAAATCTCGATACCAAGACCACCCGAGTGGTGATGGATCTCTTGCAGAGTCTCAATGAAGAAGGGATGACCATCGTCATGGTAACCCACAGCCCGGAGTGCGCCGGCTACGCCCGCCGGATGCTGCGGATTTCAGACGGTCTTTTGGTGGAAGATGTTCCGCTGAACGGGTCAAGGGGTGGTATTCAAGCAATTGTATGTTGATCCCGTGTAATTCCGGGGAGTAGTCGTCAAAGGACCGTTTAGGATCTTTAAGGGCTTTTTGATCTCACAGAGCTCACAGAGCCTCAGAGAGCTCGAATAAATAGCGATGGTGAAAAGCAGCAAACAGAAAAATAGATCGTCCAAAAGCTTCATGGGGATGGCCCTTGGGGTAGAGAATAAGCAAGCTTGTTCTCTACCCCAAGGAGCCACCACATTAGTCCCGATGCTGGCCATCGGGACCCCCACTGCGCGGGGACTTTTGACGATCCCAAAATGTCTCTAGCCAATTCTTCTATGGGCCCTCTGTGGACTCGAGAGCCCGCAGGGCTCGGGCGAGAGATGAATGGAGTGAATGGAAATGGCAAAAAAGAAAAAAGTACGGAGACCACAACCTGGGCAACAATCAGTTCAGGCAAAAGAGTCTAATTTCTGGAAGATTACAGCCATCATTGCCGTGGTTTTGCTGGCGGGAGTAACGGCGAAATCGCTCTTTAGCCCAGGTCAGAGCACAACGTCAATCACGCCAATCCAATCGACAACGGCACAGACAATCACACCAATCCAGCCGGCAACGGGCCAGTCGCCGGCTGTCCAGGTGGTAACGTCCACAGCAACAAACTCGATAGAGGACCAAGTTCGGCAGGTGGCGGTGAATTTCAAATGCGCCTGCGGGGGTTGTGGAGAGCTGCCTTTGGCTGAGTGCCAATGCGACATGCCCAAGGGAGCGGTGGAGGAGAAAAGTTTCATCCGGGCAAAATTGACTGAAGGTTATACCGTCCCTCAGGTCATCGAGCTCGTGGACAAAAAGTACGGCCTCCGGGTATAAAAAAGACGATCCCTCTCCCCCAAATGAGAGGGAGAGGAATTGTGTGAATGTGTTTTTTTTTGCTGCGGTGAACTGTTTTTTAGTTCCCGCAGGGGCCGTAGCCGTACCCACCACCTGGGCCGCCCATATGCCGGCCGTAAGATCCATGCATACCGTATTGACCACCTGGGCCGCCCATATGCCGGCCGTAACCCCTGCCGTATCCTCGGCCAGAGCGGGCGTTTGGCGCAATTTTCCGAGCTGCCAGCTCAAAGTTTACTCTGTGCTCGCTCATCTTGGCTTTGAGGGCACTGATTTCTCGCTGCAGAGTCCTGACCTTCTTGGCATCAGGATCGGCTGCATTCAGCGCGGTATTGAGTTCCGCCGACTTGTTCCAGATCTCGTCTCTGAGTTTGGCCGTGTCGTTGAAAAAACTCTGCTCAAGTTTTTCCAGCTCTGCCCACTGACTCTCGGTCAGGTTGCCATACTCTCCACTCTCACTCCAGCCGGGGCCGCCATAATTTCCGCCGCGACCCCAACGGTGCGCAAAAACCGGAGCCGTCAGAACACCCACTAACACCAGAATGCCAATAATTGTTACCAACTTTTTCATTTTCCTTAACCTCCATTTATTGATCATGATTGCTCGCCGTTCACTTCCCTTAATGGCAATGTCTATGCCATAATATCATTATCGATTTAACCAGTTAATTTTACAGCAATTTTGTGATATACCATCTTGGTTGCCTAGCTGCTGACCTTGACGTCGCGCCCCAGAGTGGATACTTTTTATCCATATTGCCAATGAGAAAGTATGCAGGTGGGTAAAAAGTATCCATCACGTTTCTGTGTAGATGAAGAGATAACTATTAGCAAAGCCCGAGTCAAGCGGGTCATTAAAGGAAGTGGCTGAAAAAAGAGGACCTGGTCCACAAATTGCTCTGGGTTGTCCTTTGGCGAGCATGGTAGTGCACGTGACAATGCTTTCATCACGAGCACGGATTTCGTCATTCCGGAAGTCGCTAACCGACTATCCGGAATCCAGGGCAGACGAAGGTTTTCTGGATACCGGATCGCGACTCCGACGCGTCCGGTATGACATTTCGGTCCTTTATCTAATCGTCGATATGAATATTAATGAGCAACTTCAATGGCAAACGCGCACAAAAGAATTCTCTGGCTCTCCTTGTCTCCCTGGGCTGTTCTGGGCAGCTTGGCCGTATTGGCGCCTATAGTCTTTTTTCTGGCCAGCAGCAGCATCAAGGAGAACAGGGAGAACATGACCCGACTTCTGATTGAGAAAGGGGCTGCACTCATCCGCTCCTTTGAGGCTGGGGCCAGAACCGGAGTGATGGGTATGGGCTGGGGCGGCACACAGCTGCAGCGCTTGCTGGTAGAAACTGCCAAGCAGCCCGATATTCTTTACCTGGTGGTAACTGATGAAAGCGGATATGCAGTTGCCCACAGCGACCCTGAACAAATTGGCCAACAATATAGAGATGCCGTGCTTTCTCCACAGGAAGTCGATACGGTGCAATGGCATGAGATCCAGATGAAAAAAGGCAATTTTGCCTTTGAGGTGTACAAACGCTTCAAACCTATTAAGGGCATGCCATGGCAGGGCCGCATGCATCGTCACGGCATGATGATGCGGGGACCAGGGTTCGGCAGAGATCCGGCTGACAGGTCTTTGAAGAGCGGCCGAAATGGTCAAAATGGGCCGGCTTTATACATATTCGTTGGTCTGGATATGAGTGCCATGGAAGCGGCGAGAGTTGAGGCCAGGCGTCATACGGTGGCCATGTCTATCGGGGTGTTGCTGATTGGTCTTGCGGTAATGGTCTCCCTTTTTCTGGCCCAGGGTTACAAACTGGCAACCCGCGCCTTAGCCAAAGTACAGGCTTTTTCAGACCAGGTAGTGGAGAATCTTCCCATGGGGCTTGTGGCCACAGACGAAAATGGGGAGGTGGCCGCTTTCAACCAAACGGCAGAGGCAATTCTCGGAGATTCGAGCCACAAGGCTTTAGGGGAAAAGGCGGCAGAGGTTTTGCCTCCAGAGCTATGGCAACTAACTGAGCGCCTGACAACGAAGAGAACGATTGTCGAAGAGGAACTCGATTGTCAGACAACTCGAGGTACCGGACTGCCACTTAGGGTTAGCGCTGCCGGTCTTCACGGCGAAGACAACACTTTTTTGGGTTATGTTTTTATTTTTCGTGACCTGATGGAGGTTCGGCGACTGCAGCAGGAGGTGGAGAGAACGAAACGATTGGCCTCACTTGGAAGCCTGGCAGCCGGCGTTGCCCACGAAATTAGAAACCCTTTGAGCTCAGTTAAAGGCTTTGCCACTTATTTCAGGGATAAACTCAAGGATAACCCACAGGACCGGGATACAGCCACCACAATGATCCAGGAGGTGGAAAGGCTGGACCGTGTCATCGGCCAACTACTGGAGTTCGCCCGCCCCAGCACTCTCAGAATAAAGCCGGTTCGGGTAGCTGATTTGGTCCAACACTCTCTCAAGCTCATCGATGGCGACGCCCGGGCAAAGGGGATCGAGGTAAAATCCGAGGTTCCTTCGGACCTCCCGGACGTCCCAATTGATGCGGATAGAATGAGTCAGGTCTTGCTTAACCTTTACCTCAATTCTATGCAAGCCATGGATGCACAAGGCATTTTGGAGGTTAAAGTCTCCAGGGATGAGACGAGAAAACTAACAACAATCATTGTTGCCGACAACGGGGGTGGTATAGACTCAGCGGATCAGGAGCGCGTTTTTGATCCCTATTTTACCACCAAGCCAGACGGAACCGGCCTTGGTCTTGCCATAGTGCACAAGATTATTGACGCTCACCATGGAATTGTAAAAGTGAAAAGTAAACCAGGCCTCGGTACCACAATAACTCTAATCCTGCCGGATGGAGAGGAGGAGCAAGATCGTGGCTAAGCTTAGTTCTCCGGGCAGCATACTGGTGGTTGACGACGATCGGGCTCATCGAACCATGCTACGAACCCTGCTGGGTGGGTGGGGATATGTGGTGCAGGAAGCGGACGATGGTGCTCGGGCCATCGAACAGGTACACGAAAAATCATACGATTTAATTCTGATGGACGTTCGTATGGTTGAAGTCTCCGGGCTGGCGGCCCTGTCTGAGATAAAGAGTTTTAATCCAGCCATCCCCATCATCATCATGACTGCCTACTCCTCAGTGGAGACGGCTGTGGAGGCCTTGAAAAAAGGAGCGTACGACTATCTCAGCAAGCCACTGGACTTCGATGAACTCGAACTGGCCATTGGCAGGGCCATGGATCATACTCGACTGAAAGAGGAAAACCGCGCCCTCAAAGAGAGACTTGGGATCGGCTTCAATACCGGCGATATCATTGGTCGCAGCCGGGTTATGATGGAATTACTGGAGACTGTGGCCTTGGTGGCGCCCACCGAAGCCACCGTGCTCATCACCGGAGAGTCTGGAACGGGAAAGGAACTCATTGCCAGCGCAATTCATTTGAACAGCCCACGCCGAGAGAAGCCACTCATCCAGCTGAACTGTGCAGCCATTACTGAGACCCTGCTGGAGTCAGAACTTTTCGGCCACGAAAAAGGGGCATTTACGGGTGCAGATCGCCGCAAGGAAGGCAGATTCCGACTGGCGAACCATGGCAGCATCTTTCTGGACGAAATTAGCGAGATGTCCGTGGCCATGCAAGCCAAGCTGCTGCGGGTGCTCCAGGAGAAGGAGATCCAGAGGGTTGGTGGAGAGGAAGTCTTGAGAGTTGATGTCCGGGTAATAGCAGCCACCAATAGAGACTTGAAAGCAGAGATTAAGAGTGGCCGGTTTCGCGAAGATCTCTACTACCGCTTGAACGTGGTTACCCTGGCTGTGCCTGCCCTGAGGGAAAGACGCGAGGATATACCCCTTTTGGCCCAGCATTTTCTCGATTCTTTTGCTGAAAAAAACCGCAAACAGATTAAGGGCTTCACCCCTCAAGCCATGGATCGGTTGGTACGATACGACTGGCCGGGAAACGTGCGTGAACTGATGAACGCTATTGAGCGCAGTGTAATTCTGTGCCGGGGCGACTATGTTTCTGAAATGGATTTTCCCCTCTCGGTCAGCGATGTTCCCGCCCCGGAGCGGGAGGCGGTTAGAGAAGAGTTGCTGGCGGACCTACCCCTGGAGGAAGTCGAAAAGGTAACCATCTTGAAGACCCTCGAATCGGCAGGCGGCAACAAGAGCGAAACTGCGAGACGGCTCGGCATCACCCGGCGAACTCTTCATAAGAAACTGAAAAAATACGGCGTAATGTAATCTCTCCTCCTGCCTTGAAAACTTTCCTTATCTTGTACCAGAGTAAATTTCAGTGGAGTGTGGATTAAGGGATGTAATGCAAACTTTTGTAGTAAACTTGAAAGGAGCCTACCATAACCTTGCCGCTACGCCTCCACCGGACGCGGTAAACGGCGCTGCTGAACTCGGCCCTCATGCCACTTGGGATCTGAGGTTATGATCGGAACACTCGAATCAGATGAACGCCCGCAGTCGCCAGGAGAGGAGATCGCCAATAGCGTTAGCCATGGCGTCGGCCTCGTGGCGGCTCTTGTCGGGGTCCCAATACTGATCGTCGCAGCGGTTCGGCGTGGTGGCGCAGCTGGCATTGTCGGCGCGAGCGTCTTCGCGGGAACGATGGTTCTGCTGTATGTGGCATCCACGCTATATCACGCCTTACCAAAGAACAAAGCAAAACGTGTGTTTCAGGTGCTCGACCACGGAGCTATCTTCCTCCTCATCGCCGGCACCTACACTCCCTTCACTCTCGGTGTGCTGCGTGGTGGGTGGGGTTGGACCCTGTTCGGTCTCGTGTGGGGCCTGGCGGTGCTGGGCATAGTCCTGAAAACCGTCGGAGGCGTTCGGATTACGTGGCTCTCGACTTGTCTCTACCTCGGAATGGGGTGGCTTGTCCTTATCGCAGTCCGGCCTCTCTGGCTTCGCATGCCCTTGCCGGGCTTAACGTGGCTCTTGGCGGGGGGGCTGGCGTACACGGCGGGCGTGGCGTTCTTCGCGGCTGAGCGATTGCGCTACAGCCACTTCATCTGGCACCTGTTTGTTCTCACGGGCACTTGCTGTCACTTCTTCGCAGTGCTCTGGTACGCGGCCTGACAAGTCAATCCCGAGGACGAGATGAAGTCATAGAGTTTAGTTCGCAAACTCAAACTAACATCATTTTGGAGATTTTATCGTTTTTCCATATCTTCGGTCTATAGGTAGAAAGCCTATCTCGGTGATATGGATGTTAAATGGAGTTTCCTAACCCTCGGGTAGGTTTTCATATTTCTCGATCTTACTGTCAAAATATCTCTCCATACCAACTAGTAAAGTCTCAGCGATCTTCGGTAAGCTCACTAGGTGCTTATCATATCTTAACCCATTGAAATCTCAAGATACTGGCAAGAAACCTAAAGATTCAAGACAAAGAGGCGGCGCACAAGAATTTGTGTCTGCCTCAATCTCTCCGAATAAGGACTATCGCTTGAAATCCACGGTGCAAGTTTGGTATGTTTCTCCGAGCACTGAGGCAAGTATGCTTCAATTAGAATCTATTGATCCAATGTGTCTATGGCCGCTTAACTTGGGGAGCTGGGGGATCGACACTTTTGAAAGACATGAGCCTTTCTGTCCGATGGATAAGGATGGCAACTAAAGCTTTGAGGCGAATCCCTGATCGGATCCTTTGCAGACCCAGGTTCAAAACCAACCTTTTGGCGAAGAAAGAGATGCGATTATGTTGAAAAGGTTGAAAAGATGGTGTCTGCCGGCATCCATACTCATGCTGGCCAGCCTGATTATCACTCCTAAGGCTGTTACTGGGGAATCCGCCCAGGCGTTTAGACAACAGAACGGCCTCCTGGCCTATGCTCCTCCCGGTTGGTTTCTTGAGGGGTACTTCATTGCACGGGAAAGGAACCCAGGTTACGTTTTCGGACCGGTGCAGGATTTCGTTCGGGCTATGGGCGGCAAAACAATATGGTTGATCGAGGACGTGGAATTGAAGCGGGTTGAGCGGGCTTCCATAGACGGAGAGAGCCCGGAATATTCGTTGTTTCTGGAGATTGTTTCACCTGAGCGTACGGAATATTGGGTTTTCGTGGTGCTGCCTCATGAAAGCGCACAAGCGTGGTTCGACGCCAGGCGGGCATATCATGGGAGAAAGGCTAAGGGTTATTACGGAAAAACCCAAAGTGAGCTTGAGCGCGCCCTTAGCCAAGGCCTTAAAATTAAAGCTGAGCTTCGCTTTTTCATAGAGAAGGGAGATATCAACCTAGAGTCCCCCGAGGGCGCGATCATGACCAGATACAAATTCCAGCCGGTTTTCGACCTCAGCGCCGGTCGCTGGCTGGGTTCGGCTGCCAAGACCAAGTAGCCCCTATCTAAGGAGGTATGAATCATGTCATCCCATAGGGATAAAAGTATAGAACCCAATCGTCGCGACTTCTTCAAAAAAGCTGCAGCCATCGGATTAGGGGCCACGGTGGGTGGCTCCTCTGTCTGGCGGCCCCACCAGGCTTCGGCCCAGATCACCATTCCCAAGGAGCCCATGCCCCGCAGACCCTTTGGCCGGTCGGGCATAATGGTCTCCACCCTTTCACTGGGCGGTATGTTCGACATTCTGAACAATCGGTTGATGCTCGCAAAGGCTCTTGATTGGGGGATTAACTACTGGGATACAGCGGAGGGCTACGGCAGGGGCCGCAGCGAAGAGGGAATCGGTCGCTGGTTCGCTCGCAATCCTCATACCCGGAAGCAAGTTTTTCTGGTAACCAAACTTTCCACGAGAAGAGGTGGCGATTTTACGGGCCGGCTGGAGAAGAGTCTCAAAAGGTTGCACACCGATTACGTGGACCTATTCTTTGTCCACGGAATACGTGGCATAAGTGCGATGGAATCCAGTCTAAAATCTTGGGCACAAGCCATGAAAAAGGCCGGCAAGATAAAGTTATTCGGCTTCAGCACACATTCCAACATGGATAAGTGCCTCGAGGGAGCAGCCCAGCTTCCATGGATAGACGGCATCATGTTTACCTACAACTACCGCCTGATGCACGAGCCCCGCATGAAAGAGGCTGTTGAGGCCAGTTACCGAGCCGGTATCGGTCTAACGGCCATGAAGACAATGGGCGGCGGCCCGGTCAAAAGCGACAGTGAGTCTGAGATTGAAATGGCGGGCCGCTTTATGCAAAAAGGATTTTCAGACAATCAGGCAAAGCTCATGGCTGTTTGGCAAGATAAGCGTATCGCCAGCATCTGTTCGCAAATGCCCAATCTGACCATCATGGCCACAAACGGAGCGGCGGCAGTGGAACAAACCCGCCTGTCAAAGTCAGATCGTGTCTTGTTGGCCCAATACGCCGAGGAAACCAGCGGCGACTATTGCGCCGGATGCGATCGTCTCTGTTCAGAAGTGCTTGCCAAAAGGGTGCCGATCAGCGATGTCATGCGCTGCCTCATGTACTTCCATTCCCACCAGGACCTAGGGCTGGCACGTTCCACCTTCGAAGCTTTGTCGACTCAGACAAGAGAGCTTTTGACTCAACTGGACTTCAGCGAGGCAGAAAGGTCGTGCCCCCGCAAATTGCCGATCGGACGATTGATGCGAGAGGCTACGACTCTGTTTGTCTGACTGAAGCGATAATAATTCCAGGTTAGTGAACATAGACACTTCTAAAGCCTTTCAGACAGCGGTTATCCGGTGCTTTCACAATCGATTCTTTTGCAACGCCAAGGTAAACTCACTACCTTTTCATTAGATGTTTGCATAACATAATCGACGACAAGTTCGCTGCTGCAATCCACTTTTCAGTGGCCTAAAGGGGCTACATTTTTCATCATCATGAGAAGCTTAGAATCCATTATATATGCTCCTCATATCTTTAATTCTGATCAAGTTTAGGTATTGGCAAGATATGTTTAACCCATATCCGGAAGCTACTACCCCAGCATTTTGTGCTGAGCCCCAGAAGCCGAAAGTGTGGATTAAGGGATGTAATACAAACTTCGATAATGATCGAAATACCTTTACGTATTTCACCACCAAGAAAAGTCACATCTCCTTCTCATATCTTTAATTCTGACCAAGTTCACATCTTGGCAAGATATGTTTAGTCCCTACCTTGAGAGTTTTACCCCAGCATTTTGTGCCGAGGCCCCAGAAGCCGAAAGTGTGAATTAAGGGATGTAATCCACAGTCTGCTCCCACCCCTCCATGCTGCCTG
>JAUWKY010000302.1 GCA_030613915.1 Syntrophobacterales bacterium | reverse complement strand
GACGCGTTGTGTCAGCTTTACTTCCGACTCTTCCCCAATCAGGGTAATCCGGTCACCACGCAGGTGGAGCTTTACCTGGAGAGCCTCTTCAATAAGCTTGAGATTACCATTGCGCTCCCCACAGAGGTTCAGCAGCAGAGTATTGTCATCAAAGGTGAGTACAACCTCACCAGGGCCATGTGAACTGACATGTACAGTCACGGACAACTCTCTATTCCTTTTCTCCCATGACCTGAATAATTAACCGTCTGCGCCGCGCCTGGTTGTCGAAATTAATAAGCACTACCTGTTGCCACGTTCCTAGGCTCAACCGTCCCTCTATTACGGGAATGTGCAAAGAAGGTCCCAATAGGGCGGCACGAACATGAGAATGACCGTTGCCGTCACCCCAACGCTGATCGTGGGCGTAAGGGATCTCTCGCGGTACTAGCCGCTCGATGGCATCAGCAAGATCCTGGATCACGCCACTTTCATATTCGATGGTGGTCAGCGACCCTGTTGATCCAGGCACAAAAAGGATCATTGCCCCGTGTTGAATTCCGCTTTGAGCCAAGTGTTGGGTTACGAGCCCGGTTATGTCCACAATATCAGTGCCGATCTCGGTGCTAATTTCAGCAGTCCTGGTTGTTACAGTCATGGCCGCTTGTCCGCGCATCTCAACTCAGCTCACAATGTTCAGCCGCAGGATCGGTCTTCCCGTCTCAAACGGGACTTCCATTTAACCCTAATGTTGCAAACCCACACCGGTAAAAACCGCTGCGCTTGCGTGATAGCGCGCCATCTGCGACCGTGCTCGCCTCAGAGAGGATATCACGTACATCAAGTACGCTTCATCCTCTCCGAGCCTGCGCGCGGCCACATCTGGTACACTCTGACGCGTTTTTCCACGGAGGAGGTTTGCAACATTAGGGTTAACCCTGAGGGACCGACGCAAACTTCCCTATTTTACAGCTTGGATATCTAACACAAACTACCCGCGCCTGCAAGTGGCACAGGTTACTATTCACTCGCTGATCTTTCGTTTTTTTAATAACAAAAGCCATTTATCCTTGACGACCAAGAGTGAATCTGATACCTCCTACGCCAATCGAAATCCATCTCTTTGAGTGCAAAGTCCTCGTTTATTATTGCTGGGGATTCAGAATCCGAGGAGTGGACGAATAAAAGAGTAATGGAGTGCTGGAGTAAGGCGAGCTTATGAAATCCCAAACTCCAAGCACCAAATTACAAACAAATCTCAAATTCCAATACTAAATGACCAAAACAGATTTGGAATTTTGAATTTTGGTCATTGTTATTTGTTTGATATTTGAGATTTGTGATTTGGAATTTCTATTCCTCCAATACTTCAGGGCAACTCGTTCAATAAATAGTTGCCCCTATCTAGCCACACCCAGCGCACCTAGTTCACTAAACGTTATGAACATCCTCGATTTCATACTCCTGACCATCCTGGCTGCAGCCCTGATTCGCGGCCTCGTCCGGGGCATGATTAGACAGGTGGCCGGTCTGCTGGGACTTCTCGCTGGCTTTGTGGTGGCCGGTCATCTGTACCTCCAGATGCTCCCAGTCCTTCGGCGCCACTTTCCGTCCGCACCTTACCTCGAGGTACTCAGTTACGTTGTTACTTATGCCGCTACTTGGCTGGCTGTCGTCTTCCTGGGTTACCTCTTCGTCAAGCTCAGTCGGGCTATGCTCATGGCTTGGGCGGATCGTCTCCTGGGCGGCGCCTTCGGCCTCTTCAAAGGAATGGTGGCAGCCGTTGTCTTGGTCGCAGTGTTGACCCTATTTCTCCCTAGCAAGTCGCGGATCCTGGGAGATTCTCTGCTCTCGGTGCACATCCAGAAGGTCGGTTATTATCTGGTACGGCTAACTCCAAAGGAATTGCGCGACCGGTATCAGAAAAGCCATGAGACCCTCGTAGGTCAACTGAAACAAGAAGAAATGACCCGTTCGATAAAGAAAAAAATCAGTCGCTGAACACTGCGTGCTGCCTTGAGGAAAAAATGGCTGAGCCCGGAAAAGAATTCGAGAGGTTGCTGGATCTCATAGCCCAGTTACGAGCCGAGGACGGCTGCCCGTGGGATCGTGAGCAAACGCCGGCTACCATCAAACGCTACCTCCTTGAGGAAGTCTATGAACTGGTGGATGCAGTGGATCACCACGCTCCCGATCAGGTCGCGGAAGAGCTTGGCGATCTGATCTTCATGGCGATTTTTTTGGCCCGCCTCTATGGAGAACAAGACCAGTTTCAAATGGAGCAGGTACTGCAAAGAGTGGGCGAGAAAATGGTGCGAAGACATCCCCACGTCTTTGGCGATCGCAAGGTAGACTCTGCCCGACAAGTCAAACTTAATTGGGAGGAGATTAAACGCCAGGAAAAGCCCCAAGAACAACTTGGTGCTCTCCTTGGTGATATCCCTCGTGCACTTCCTGCCCTCATGCGCTCATATCGCACCCTCTCAAGACTGGGTCGATCCCTGCGGCGGCCCCTCCGCCAAGATATCCTTGTTTCTGAGTTGCACCAATCTTTCTCAATGCTACTTGAGCAAAACGTTCAAGATAATCAACTTTCGCTGGCGCCCGTTTTGGGCAAATTGCTCTTACTGCTGGTGGCCTTCACTCTCCCTGCAGGCATCCGGGCAGAGGAAGAGCTCACAAAGAGCTTGGAGCGTTTCTGCCAACAGCTTGGGAAAGTGGAAGATAACTTAGTAGAGGAGGGAGAAAATTGGCAGGAACTTACAGAGGAACAAGAGCGGTCTCTTTGGGGGAACCTCTGAAGCCTGCGGCTTCAAGCAGGCAGCCGGCAGCGAGCAGCTTGCAGCCTATTGATAAGGTCAAGGAATTAGATTTCTTTCTTCCTGTCTGCTGCCTCCTGCCAGCTGAACGAAAAACCCTTGGCCGTGCACCCCACGTCGGGCTTAGCTTTTCCAAGAGCCGCCTGCGTTGTAGCTCTGATCAGAGGTGACCACGACACAAACTGCAATACTTACCGCTGCTTCCTCCCGGACCTGACGGGGTTCGTATCCGTTTGTTGCGCAGTGTCCGATCAGCACCAACCACAGACAGGCCCCGGTCCGACTAATACTCTCCATGGGGGATTCAACCCCGCATGAGCGGATTTCGGGCTACAGGGCACCGCTAACTCCCCGTCTAGCACGACCAAGGGCCGATCAATTCTGCTCAACAATCTTATCATAAATCTATTCTATCGCAACCGGAGGTTGCTCCTACAAAACGTGCAGTTTTATTCACCTATAAACCCTTGGATCCTTTGTGTACTTTGTGGTGGAGCCTGCTTATTGCTCGATTGGATTGTATTGCTCTAGAATTGGGATCAGTTCATCAAAATGGG
>JAUWKY010000020.1 GCA_030613915.1 Syntrophobacterales bacterium | reverse complement strand
GTAGGTATGCAACATTAGGGTTCAGTATTGGCTGGGGGGTCTTCAGCGTTTGCGTCTTGTTTCTGTAGTTTAATTCTAACCTTGCGAATCTTCCTGGCATCTGCCGATTCGATTGTCATTTCAAGAGGGGCGTGGATTATTGTTTCGTGAGGTTGCGGGACTCTGCCCAACAAACTGGTTATGAACCCTCCAACCGACTCGAAATTCCCTTTCGGGATTTGAAGGCCAAAATGTTCGGTTAGTTTTTCGATTTCAAGTCGCGCGTCTACCAAGAGATCACCTTCGTCGGTGGCTACCATGAGGATTTCGTCATCGTCGTACTCGTCGCGAATTTCGCCGATGATCTCCTCAATGATATCTTCAATGGTAACCAATCCTGCAACACCGCCATATTCGTCAATGACGATGGCCATATGGGACTTCTTGTCGCGAAGTTCTGTGAGGAGGTGGCTGATCTTTTTAGTTTCGGGGATAAAATAAGGTGTGCGTACGATGTCCTTTAGATCCAGATGCTTCTCGCCCCAAGAGGACAGCAAATTCTTCACATGTAGAATTCCAATTATGTCGTCGATATTCTCTGCATACACAGGAAAGCGAGAGTGGCCTTTGTTGATGACTAATTGGAGAAGTTTTTCAATGGGAGTATCACCGCTGACAATTACCGCATCAGTGCGAGGGACCATAATCTCTCTGGCCACAGTGTCGCGAAAGGAGAGAATACTCTGCATCATCTCTCCTTCGTCTTCACTCAGAAGCCCTTCCTCCTCACCGACGTCAATGAGTTGCTGGATTTCTTTTTGAAGATCAGGATGTGAGGTCTTCTTGCGGTGTCGTAACTTGAAGAGGGCGGCGATTTTTCGCCATAAGCCTGTTTCGGGTCCTTCTTCCAAGGGACTCAGAATCTCCTTATGTATAGCGGGATGTGTTTTCGCCCCAAGCTCGCCTGGCCCCGGTGCGCTGAAGTAGCTTCACCCGGATATTTCATGAATTACTTGCTGCGACCACGGATATGACCGCCCTTCCTGGCGTCCTCGAGTGTCGGCCCCTACGATGTACCGTTCAGGTCCGCCTCGGAACCAATCCCGCGGTGCCGCGGGACGGTTGCCAGCTGGCACGATCATCTTCGTGATCTCGCGACAGCAATTCATGAAATATCCGGGTTAATCTTAACAGTCTCTTTTTCGCTTTGTCAAATATATTGTTAAAGCTATGCAGTCCTGTTTTGAAAGCGATAGGCGAGAAGTTTGTAAGCCAGTTTGGCGGCAAAGAAATCGGGAGCAATGTTTCCAGGCTGGGGGCAGAGTTCCATGATGTCAGCTCCCACGACTTCTCTGGAGCGGCACACTAACCGGAGTAGCTCAAGAACCTCATACCAGTACAGACCCCCAGGCTCTGGGGTACCTACAGCTGGCATAATAGCAGGATCGAATACATCCAGATCAATGGTGATGTAAACCTGCGGCCGCAGTTGAGCAACGACTTCTTGTTGCCAATCCGACCGATTGTGGATATCTGCTGCGAAAAAAATGGGCAGTGCTTGTTCCTGAGCCCAGCGGTGTTCCTGAGAACTCATCGAACGGATCCCAACTGGAACCAATTCCGCATGACGACTGGCGAGTCGCATGACACAGGCATTGCTGTATTCTGCACCTTGATAGGTTTTACGTAAATCGGCATGCGCGTCGAGTTGTAGGACTGAAAAGTCATCTACCCGGCCAGCCATCGCCTGGATCATACCCAATGAGAGTAGATGTTCTCCGCCGAGCATCAACGGGAAAAGACCAACGTCAAGTGTTTTTTCGCCAAGAGACCGGACCTTAGCTACCATCGCGCTCGGGTTGCTCGCATCCACCTCCATTTCTTCAAGCGTAACAATACCAACCCGAAAAACCTCCTGAGCCGTTTCTTCATCAAAAAGCTCAAGCTGCTGGGAAGCCCGCAAGATAGCACCAGGTCCCTGACGAGTGCCGGGCATATAAGTGGTGGTAGCATCGTATGGTACGGGGATAATCAGGACTTCTGCATTATTTGGGTCGGGTGAGGCTCCATACCGTCCACCAAAAGAGGTGGACGCTGCGGCGAGGGTTGCAAAAGACTCCAATCCGTATTTTTGTTCTGTGCTCATGAGGTGAGAGTACGTGTCGCCAGAGTCAGTGCTCCAGACGATTGCGTTCTTCCTGGACGATATGGGCCGTCCGTCTGATGTCTTTTGGGAATTCAACGCCCCGATCCAGAAGCTTCACTTCACTTTTCTGCACGCCAAACAAATTGTTTACATGGGAGATGGCATGGTCAGAGTCAAATTCTTTGCAGGAGAAAATATCCAGACTAAGGTAATTCTTATCAGGAAAGGTGTGGATGCTAATATGACTTTCCGCGATGAGGACAAAGCCTGAAATTCCCCAATCCTCTAGATTCTCGGCCTCGTATCGAAACACGTAAGGGGGCATGATCTTGGTCATTTTAATTTGAGAGGGATACTCGCTCAAGAAGTTGTAAATAAGAGAAATATTCTCCAGTCGCTGGCGATCACAGCCATAGCCGTCCAACATCAGATGTGTGCCAAAACCGTATTCAGGCCTTTTCAATTTAGCCACCTCCTTGTTCCATTGAGCTATTTCTGTCCTCTTTCTTCATATTGGAGCTAAACCCAGACCTTCAGTTACCTCAGGAATTTTGTCCAACTAAAAAACGGGAGGGGAGACCATCCACTCTGACACCGGACACCCTGAGAATTACTGGATTTCGGATTTGTTCAAGAGTGGATTGTCAAGGTGGGAATTTTGGTTTGCTGTGCAAATTTGATCGCCTCCATTATTCTTGGCCAAGTATAGGTGCTGATCAGCGATCCGGAGCAGGGTCTCAAGATCTTGTTCCAGGGTATTCAGTTCACCTTCCAACTGGGCCATGCCTATACTAAGAGAGGCGGGCCCGAGGTTACTTTTGTTAAACTTGTTTCGCAGCCTTTTTGCCACCAGCATTGCCTGTTCGTGTTTAGCATGCGGGATAATTACGGCAAACTCGTCACCCCCATATCGATAGACCGAGTCAACATTGTCGCGACTATAAAACATCATTAACCTGGCCAATTCTTTGAGCAGGCCGTCTCCTTTTTGATGACCAAGCTGGTCATTGTACTCTTTGAAATTGTCGACGTCGACCAGAAGAAGGAACAAACCATAATGCTGCCTAAAAGCACGAATCGCTTCTCGTTTAAGGTTTTCATCGAAGTAGCGTCGATTGTATAGGCTGGTGAGTCCGTCACGGATTGAGAGTCTTTTGAGTTCTGCCCTCAGCTCACGTTCACGGATGATGCGATTAATTTTTGCCTCTAATTCATTGATATTAAATGGTTTGGAGATGAAATCACTGGCTCCAATTTCGATGACGTCGGTATATTTGTATTCCTCTTGGTATCCGGTAACCACAACTACATCTATGTCCTCGAAGTCTGTTTTTATGCGTTTGGTCAGCTCAATTCCGTCCATTCGAGGCATGCTGATATCTGTTATGATGATATCAAACTCGCTCTCGCCCAGTTTCTCTAGAGCATCGACTCCATCGACCGCGGTAACACTAGCATGGCCAAGCTGACTTACTACCTCGTGGAGCAAGCCAATCATTTCCTCGTCGTCGTCTACAGAAAGCACGGAATATGAAGTTTGTTTTTCTTTGTCCACCGTTATCAAACCGCGTGAAAAAGGGTTATAAGTTGTGGTAGCCTGCTGTGGCAAGCTAGAAATATAGCCCAGAATTAATTATTTTACAACTTTTTTTCGCAGTGAGGTAGCTGGTAAAAGAAGAGGTCACAACAACTCCTTTTATTCCCGTGACGGTAAGCACGGCATTACCCAGGCTCTAAAGGTTGACCCAAGCATCACAATTTTGCTAAAGGATTAGATACAATTAATTTGTTGGCTGGCTGAATAAGATTAGTGCTGAGAAATCCATCGGACCGATCCCAAGTCTGGATGGGGCGAAACGAACACGGTGGTGGGCGAATGGAGAAGGAGCCTAATGGCCAAGATTACCATCATATGCAAGAAAGATGAGGATCTGGCGGCAAAGCTCGGTCTGGAGGTAAAGCAGTGGTTCGAGCGGCGAGGCGCGGAGGTTTTTCTGCTCGAAAATATTGCTCACCATGCTGAGCAGAGCAGCTTTGAAGATTTTATTCATCAAGTACCATCCGATAGTCTGGCTGTGGTGGTTCTTGGGGGTGACGGCACATTGCTCAGTGTAGCCAGGCTTCTCACAGAGCGAACCATTCCGGTTCTGGGGGTAAACATTGGCGGAATGGGTTTTCTCACCGAAGTAAGCCTGGAGGACTGCTACCGTTTCTTCGAAGATATCTTGGGACAGCGGTTTGAAGTGGAAAGACGTATGCGCCTTCAGGCCGGTTTATTCAGGCAGGGTGAATGCTTGCTCAACAGTACTGTTCTGAACGATGTGGTGATCAACAAGGCCGCTCTTGCACGAATTGTTGACCTGGAAGTAACCATTGACGGTCTTCCTCTGACAACCTACCGGGCTGACGGACTTATCGTTGGAACTGCTACAGGATCAACCGCTTACAATCTTTCCGCCGGAGGCCCCATCGTCTATCCAACGGCCGAGACTATCATCTTAACGCCTATCTGCGAGTTTTCTTTGACAAATCGTTCCATTATTCTACCGGGCGACGCCCATGTTGAAATCAGGGTGGGCGCCAAGGCAACAGATGTTACTCTGACCTGTGATGGACAAGTGGGATGTGAACTACAAGCAGATGATATTGTCCGTGTAGAGGAGGCCCCTCAACCCCTCTTTCTGATCAAGTCTCGCCAAGAGGACTATTTCACCATTCTCCGAAATAAGCTGCAATGGGGACAGAGAGAGATTGAAGATTGAAGATTGCGGATTGGGGGTTTCGGATTGGGGAAGGCATAGGGCATAGAGCATAGGGCATAGAGAAAAAATTTTTAGCTTGAGTTTTTAACCCTATGCTCCATGCTCTTTGCTCTATGCTTTGTTTCCCTGACACCTGACACCCGACACCCTGAGATTTGGTGCTTGGGATTTGAGATATTTGATTTCACGGTTTGTTGTTGGAGGAAAATCTGAATATGCCTGAGATCGCTCCCTTAAAGGGGCTGCTATACGATCAGAAATTGATCGGAAACATGGACAAGGTGATCACTCCGCCTTTTGACGTGATCTCTCCTGAGGAACAGGAGATGTATCATAAGCGCCATCCCTACAACATGATTCGTCTCATCTTGGGACAGCATAAACCGGGCGACAATGAGGAGCATAACTGGTATTCCCGAGCAGCTGAGGCACTTGCGGCCTGGCAGAGAGAGGGGGTGCTGATCCAGGATCCCAAGCCGGCGTTTTATGACTACGAGATCAGTTATCAAGAGTCTCCTAATCTGTCGAAAACTCGGCAGGGCTTTCTCTGCCTGGTGAAGCTGCAAAACTTCTCTCATGGATCAGTACTTCCTCACGAGCGCACCTACGAGGCGACCAAGTCCGAGCGGTTGAAACTGATGCTCGCTTGCAATGCTAATCTTAGCCAGGTGTTCGCTCTTTATCCAGACCCGACCCACATAGTGAAGCAAAGTCTGCATCAGGGACGTGAACAAGGGCCGGTGTTTAATTTCACAGACAGCAACGGTATTCACCACCGGATGTGGCGCGTTACCCGAGCAGAGGTGATTCAGAAGGTGGTGGAGTGCATGAGGGATAAGCGGCTTTATATTGCCGACGGTCATCATCGGTATGAGACAGCCCTCAATTACCAGAAGCTCATACAGCAAAGACACCCTGAAAGGGGAGAGCGGGCTTTATTCAATTACGTTTTCATGTATCTGGCCGATATGCACCAGGAGGGGTTGTCCATCCTTCCCACCCACCGGATGTTTGTTCAGCTGCCGCAGTTCCAGATGGATTCATTCCTGGCACGGGCTGCCGATCATTTTGAAGTGGAGCGTTTTCCCTTTGATGAAGCTGGGCGCAGCCAGATGTTCAGAGAGTTCCTCAACGCCCTGTACTCCGCCGATGATCGTCATTACATTGGTGTTTATGAATCTGGAGCAGGTCAATTTGTACTCTTGAAGCTGCGAGACAATGTGGGTCATGAATCTTGGCTTGCTCAATTGGAATCACCCTTGCAGAAGCTGGATGTGGTGGTACTCACCGAGTTAGTCCTCAAACGACTCCTCAAAGTGGATGAGAGGACACTTAATGACGAGACCAAAATTAAATATCGACACGATGCCTTGGAGGCTGTGGAAGAGGTAGACCGTGGTCTTTTCCAAGTGGCGTTCCTATTGAATCACACCAAAATAGAGCAACTGCAAGAAGTGGCGAATAGTGCCTTGTTCATGCCGCATAAGTCTACCTATTTCTATCCAAAGGTTATCGATGGTTCAGTTCTCAATCTTCTGGATCCCAATGAAGATGTGCAACTCTGACGCTTGTAGACCACTGCAGGGAGAAACTCTGGACACCGTTTTCCAGGGGCGCCTAAAAATAATCCAGCCTGAGAAGGGCTATCGCTTTTCCATTGACGCAGTTCTACTGGTAGGGCTTACCCGCATTCGTCAAAGGGATCGGGTTGTTGACCTTGGGACCGGCTGTGGCGTCATTCCACTACTACTGGCCTACCAGCATGCAATAGACCATATCACCGGCGTTGAGATTCAAGAATCCCTAGTTGCCATAGCAAGGAGAAATGTCCTCATCAACGAGCTTTCCCACCTGATAACAATAGTCCAAACAGACCTGAAGAAGATGGACGCTGCCATGGTTGGCGGGTCGGTGGACCTGGTGGTGAGCAATCCCCCTTATGGAAAATTGCGCAGCGGGCGGCTCAATCCCAATTCGAAAAAAGCGATAGCTCGGCATGAGTTGTTGGCCAATGTGGGAGATGTGGTTCGGGCGGCTGCCCAACTCCTGCCACAGAAAGGACGGTTGGCTCTCATCTATCCTGCACGGCGATTGCCCAACCTGCTCAAAGAAGTTTGCTTGAACGGATTTGCCCCAAAGCGTCTCACCGTCATCCACTCCACGCTCGAGTCAGAGGCTAAGCTGGTGCATCTGGAGTCAATCAAGGGGGGGGGAGAAGAACTGCGGCTAAGCAAGCCGTTTGCAATTTACCGCAACGACGGTGAGTATACGGATGAGATGAAAGCTATCTATGGGAACGCTGCCGCTGTTTCGTGAGCAAGGTTTCCAGATTACGTCTCAATTCAGGATCTGATATGGTCTCAAGCAGTCTTCGCTGTTCCTGGCTTAGGGGTTGGCCAGGCCCTGCATCCCTTTCAGGATCTGGGGCAGGATGAGAACCGGTCGAAGGTGGACCAGACTGAACCTTGTCCAAAGTTCCTTGACGGAAACGCAGCTCTTTTATTTCTAGAGAGGGAAGCTCTTCATTTAACTTCTGCCGCAATTCCTCTGCCAAAAAACGGAGATGATTTAGCCACACCGAGTTTTCCACCCGTACCTGTAGCACCCCGTCTTTCAAAAATTCTGGTTGGGTTTGTTTGGCAAGTTGGGATCCCACTATCTCGTGCCAACGAAGCAAGGGTAGGGAGGCTTCGATATTGTTCTCCCACTTCTGGTCCCGGAAGAGTTGTTTGAGAATTGAGCCGATATGTTCAGGGCGTCTTTTTTTTTGCAATGTCTGACCTTACGATAATTACATGTCATCCGAGTGCAGGATTTCCAGAAAATCCTCTGCACTATAATTCTCCAATTGATCCCAACGCTCCTTCTCGCCCTCGTCAACGAGGGTCTGGTACTCCTCGGGATCAAAGGTACCGCTGATTTCGACAATCCAGAAACTGTTGGCGAGTTGGTTTATCTCCAGATATTCCTGAACCATCTCCTCGGCTTCGTCGGCATCATCAGCTCTCAGGATAAAGGGAACAGTCATATACTCACTCTCGCCCACCTGGTAGCCAAGTGTTATCTCAAATATATAGAGCCCTTCTTCAAGATCAAAGACCATGGGGAAACTCCTCTCTATCTTTAGCCCGGATATTTCATGAATCACTTGCTGCGACCACGGATATGGCCATCCTTCCTGGCGTCCTCGGGTGTCGGCCCCTGCGACGTACCGTTCAGGTACGCCTCGGACCAATCCCGCGGTACGGTTGCCAGGTGGCACGCCCATCTTAGTGGTCTCGCGACAGCAATGCATGAAATATCCTGGCCAGGGGCCCATTTCTGAATGGAAACTAACTATAATACAGCCTACAACTTCGTCAAGAAAAATTATAGTAAAGTGGGATTTTGGATTTCGGATTGGAAAAAATGCAAATTAAAAAGTCAAAACGCCTATTAACTTAGCTCCGCAGGATAACTACATGTCCCCTCTCCCCCCAATAGACTGTGTCGCAATTCGTCATCCCGGCCAAGTCCGCCGCCGGCGGACGCGAGCCGGGATCCAGACAACGTCCCCGCGAAGGCGGGGAACCAGACATCAAATGACGTTATTGAACTTTCACTGGATTCCGGATCTCGCCCCGCGAAGCGGCGCGCGTCCGGAATGACGGGTTCGGTGAATTGTGACATAGTTTCCAAGGGGAGAGGAGATTTTTGTGGAGCTAAGTTAATAGGCGGATTTCGGCTTGGAAAAAAACGGGGAAACTCTTGGTTGATCTTCACTTGCGATTGGCTCAAAATCGTGCTAAACAAAAACGACTTGATAAAAGGTTATTGTTACAAGGGAAAGATAGCCAAGTCTCAACTCCCCATATAGGCTAACCGCATGGGAGGCACCGCCAAAGAAAATCTTGACCTTCTAGAACAGAAGATCAAATTCACCCTCCGCCCGCTGATCAATACCATTAACACCTCGGGAATGAACAGGGAGCGTAAGAGTCAGTTGGATACTTTGCTCCTTGAGATCTCCGACCTCCAGCACAATCTTGAAACTCACTTTGAACAAGAGGGGTCAACTGAAGATAAGATTCGGTTGACCAGTCTGGTGGACTACCTTTATTCTCTCATCAAAGGGGCGAGTGTAAAGGTGCAACTACCTGAGCGGCGTGAGTATCCAAGAAGCGATATCCAGGTGGATGTGCAACCTACTGATGAAACATCTCAGGCAGAGTCCATTCAGATTCTAAATCTCAGCATGGGGGGCATGCGGTTGCACTCGCTGAGTGAGTTCAAGGTTGGTAGTGTATTCAAAACGAAGTTGAATTCATCACGTCACGGGATTCTCCTCCTGCGAGGAGAAGTACTCTGGTCGAGACCGAAACAAAATGGTGAAGGTTATATTGTAGGTGTACATTTTTTGTCTATGGATGGAGAGGAAGAGAAAACTCTGAGAAGCTTTTTGGAAGAGTGGACTTCCTGAAGCAGCAGACTATTTTGTCTGCAAGAAAATAAGGGTGCCGTTGCAGACGTCTGGAGAAGGCGAGGGCGGCTACCCTGCTCGAGGTGTAAAGAGATGGCAAGAGACTACCGACCCAATGTAAGAGAAAGCAATGTTATTTCTCGCTTGGATTCCGCCAAGGAAAGGGCACGAACTTCGGCCATTAATCAGCTCTATGAGGTAGGAGAGGATCTGGCGAATCGGATTGCCATGAAGCTGCTTGAAGAAAATCTCATAGAGACTAAGAACAAGAAAGAACTGGAGCGCCAGTTGGCAGGCTGTATCAAAATACTAATAACAGCGGAGGATTTTGACGTCCAGTACCAGATCGCTCCACTCAGGACGGTAGTGCGACGTCCCAATTTCATCAGCCTCTATATCACCGCTTTCATCATAGAAAAATTGATTAACCATAGAACAATTATTGATATTTACGGCACGGACGAAGAAATATACCAATGCGTCAATTCCCGAGTGAGTCGGATGATTCGTATGTAGAAGCCCGCAGGTAATCTGAGGTGTTATTTCTTTTTCCTGACACCTGAAACCTGACACCTGAATCCTCAACATTGACACCTGAAACCCGACACCTAAAACATTGTTAATTTAGAAATGGTAGGTCAACGAAATCACTTTCACCCAGAAATGGTGTTGGATAAAGGCACTCCATAATTCCCAGATGGTTAATAATGTCTTTTATTTTATTGGCAGCATTTTCCAATGTTCGCAAGTCGTCTTTAGATATCTCTCCCTCTTTACGTCGCAGAAGATGTATCCTGCCAAAAATCAAAGTGAGTGGCCCATTGACGGAGCCCTGTACGGCTTCTGTAAACGCACTCATAGTCCGGAGCCGGTCATTTTTTATCAGAGTATCCTGAATCCTCTTTAATTCGTCATACATTATCTTGTGTTGGAGAATTGCTTTTAAGCGCGCCTTGAGCTCGGGCATAAAAAAGGGCTTGGTGATATAATCAATCGCTCCAACTTCAAGTCCTTTGACAATGTCCTCTTTATTTCCTGCCGCCGTAAGCATTACTATGGGAATATGCTTCGTCTCTTCATCACTTTTTATAGTCTTTGTCGCCTCGATGCCGTTCATCACTGGCATCATGATATCCATCAATATTAAGTCAGGCTTGAGTCTGCGCACAGTGGTCACAGCTTCGCTGCCATCGGTGGCTGTGAGAACAGTCAGTCCCTCAAGTTCAAACTCGGCGTGCAGGATTTCTCTCAGTTCGTCATCATCCTCAACGATGAGCACCGTGAGAGACCTTTTCTTTAACATGGAAAGTGTGCCCATATTTTCTCCTTGACTTAAGATTGGTCTAACTCTGAAAATCTTTCAGATTCAAATCACCCCACCGGTAGGATGGTCGTTGGCAGATTTGTAAAAAGCACGCCTCTTGCCTGACGGCTTGGCAGGTGGTGAGAGAAGTAGTGTCCGGCAGTTGCGATTGTTGACCCTGACCTTCAAAATTCATGCCTAAACCGAGGCGCCAACCTCAAAAGGTTTCACACTTTCCACGATCTCGCGACGACCCTTCTTGAAACATGCGGGTTACAGGTCTCTGAGAGAGATTATGATGGGTGGGTCTGAGAGAGAAAACTGATAGTTGGTTGCCCAGCGGCAGGAATGATTGATACCCAACATCTAACTGTTGCTTTTTAGAAAAAAAAGAGGCGATCATGACAGACCGCCCCTTATCCTCAATTTTGGTGGAGCTGATCGGGATCGAACCGACGACCTCTTGAATGCCATTCAAGCGCTCTCCCAACTGAGCTACAGCCCCAGCCGCTGTAAACTCTCATTATATATCAAGATGCCGGAAAAGTGTCAATGTGATTCTTGTTGACCTGAGGCCTTGAAATTTGCTAGTAATAAAGGTGAATTATATTCTTCCTAAAGTGATGGTCGAAAAGCATGTAAACCAACCCACATCAGACCAATGCGAAAACATAACGTTTTTCTCGTTGACGACCACACCATTTTTGCAGAATCTCTGAAACTGCTTCTCGAAGCGAGACCAGAATTCTGTGTCATTGGCAGTACCGATAGCTGCCTCTCAGCCATTGACCAAGCTAAAGAGTGCCGACCCGATATCATCCTCATGGATCTTTCCATGCCCGATATGAGTGGCATAGAGGCGACGCGCCGGATCCTCGAGGAGTTGCCAGATACAAAAGTGGTGGCTCTGACCATGCACAAAGACGAGGGGTTTGTTGCCCAATTTTTTGAAGCTGGTGGCTCTGGTTATCTCGTGAAAGATATGGACGCCCAGTGTCTTTTTGGTGCTCTGCAAGCTGTCTGCAGGGGAGAGCGCTTCCTAAGCCCGTCTATATCAGCTGAACATATGAATGGCTGCGGCGAGAGCGATGAAGACGAAGATCGGGCCAAGCTCTCACCCCGCGAAAGAGAGGTGCTCAAGCTTATCGCAGAAGGGAAAAGCAGAAAGGCGATTGGCAAGACACTCAACATAAGCGTTCGAACTCTGGACACACACCGTACCAATATTCTCCTAAAGCTGGGGTGCAAGAGCACGGCCGAGTTGGTGCATTACGCAGTCCGCAGAAACCTGGTCGAGTTGATTTGATCACTCCATGACCTAGCCCGGATATTTCATGAATTGGAGTCGCGAGACCGGGGAGAAGCGTGTGCCACCGGGCAACCGCAGGGGGTTGGATCCAAGGCGTACTTGAACAGTACGTCGCAGGGTGCGACACCCGAGGACGCCCGGAAGGACTCTCATATCCGCGGTCGCAGCAAGCGATTCATGTAATATCCGGGCTAATTAAAAAGCTACAATGAAGGCAATAGTCCCCACCGCGAAACAGTAAGGGGCGAAATAAAAAAGTTTTCCCCTTTCCACCAGGGACCGCAGTACTCCTAAAGCTACCCAACCCACCACAAAAGCAGAGAAAGAGCCGACGGCCACAATATGCCATTCTGGATAATTGCCATTGAGGTGGAACATTTCAGAGGCGAGGGCTCCCAAAATGGCAGGAATCGATAGTAGAAAGGAAAAGCGGAATGCCGTTTCAGGCCTGAGGCCGAGTAGCAAACCGGTAACGATGGTCACCCCAGAGCGTGACACCCCAGGGCTGATGGCGGCTCCCTGAGCCAGGCCGATCACCAGGGCGTCCAGTACATTGGGGCTGTCCAGATGCTTGCGGTGCTGGCGGGACCAGCGACTCCACACCAGGAAGGACCCGGTTATCCATAAGCAGAGACCGACTATGGCGGGCGAGGTAAAGAATCGCTGGAAGACATCGCGCAAGAGCAATCCGATCACGGCAGTGGGCAGGGAACCCACCAGGATCATGACCGCCATTCTTACGCCACTACCTTCAGCAGTAGAAGCGGGGGGGGGTGGGGTTGATAGAGTGCGGCTGAAAAACCTGAGGCAGTCGGTAAACATCAAAAGGAGGTCGGCACG
>JAUWKY010000110.1 GCA_030613915.1 Syntrophobacterales bacterium | reverse complement strand
GGCCCGCGCCGCCTTGTTGGACCGACCCACTTCCAGCACCGCGAACTGCGCTCCCGCCGCACGGCCCAGTTGAAAAGCGTGCAATAGTAATTGCCACCCGATGGAGCACCGCCGGTACTCCGGATGCACGGCCAAATTCGTTATCTGGAGTTCATCAGCCACCAACCAAAAGCAAATGTAGCCCAGCACTGGACCGATGTGGTCTCCTCCTTTTATGCGGACCACTCTCAGGCCAGCGTAGGATTTCCCCAGCTCCGCCTCAAAAGAAGCTTTACTCCAGGGACTCTTAAAACTCGCCCGTTCTATGGCCAGCACTTGGGCAAGATCAGCCGGTCTCATGGGTTCAACACTGAACTGCTCACCAATATCATCCTCAAGCCGGAAATCTAAGCCGCGGATAGCAGAATGAATATCCTCGGCTGACCTTGCCATCTGGCTCTCTGCTGTCTGGTGGTCATGCACGAGATTCTACTCCACTACTTCTTGATCCAAAATCTCACTGGCCAATGAAATACTTCGCCGCCCATATTCCTTAATGCTTCGAGCCAAGGCATCCACCGTATTGTCTTGACGCGAATGTGCCAGCTTGAGAAGCATGGGTAGATTCACGCCAGTAACGACCTCGATTCCCTCCTGATTGAGAAAACTAAGACTCAAATTAGAGGGAGTGCCGCCGAACATATCGGTAAGCACAATCACTCCATCCCCGTCGTCTACCTCAGCCATTGCCTTGTGAATTTGCTGGCGCAGCGCGTCCACCGGTAAATCTGGGTCGAGTGATAGTCCTATGCAATTGTCCATCTTATCCACAATCAGCTCAGCGGTGGCAACGAACTCTTGTGCCAACCGCCCATGAGTAATCACCAATATACCCACCATCAATCTACTCCTAGTCTGCCAGACTGGCCATCTTTGCCCACTGAACCTTAAAGCAACGGAGGCCACGGTGCCTGCCAAATTCTAAATTCTAAATCCGAAGCACGAAACAAATCCGAAATACGAATGTTCAAATGTTCAAAACAATACTGATTATCATTTGAGATACAAGGTTTCGGTCATTTTAATTTTGGTAATTTGAAAATTGTTTCGGATTTCGATATTCGGATTTCGGATTTATTCCATACTCTGTTCTCTGTATTTAATTTCCTTCTTGCCTGGATTGTCGATACTTCTAATCCACCTCAATGTCCCGGTGGCCTGCGGTTACCGGATATCCCAGACCGGCCAATTGCTCTTTCAATTGTTCTGTGATCACTACAGATCGATGTTTTCCCCCTGTACATCCCACAGCGATGGTCAGATAATTTTTACCTTCATCACGATAACGAGGCAAGAGATAGTTTATCAACTCGGTAAACTTCTCCAGAAAAAGTTCGGTTTGTCCCCGTTGCATAACAAAGCGAATTACCGGCTCCTGGGTACCGTTCAGGTCTCTAAGCTCCTTGACAAAGAAAGGATTGGGCAGAAATCTTACATCCATAATGATGTCTGCCTCCATCGGTACACCGTATTTGAACCCGAAAGATAAAACATTTACATGAAGTGTATCCTGTGCAGGGTAAACAGTGTAGAGCCGGGAGATCATCCGCTTTAATTCGTGTACATTGAGATTGGACGTATCGATAACCCGGGTTGCCATTCCTTTAAGATCTTTCAATCTTTGCCGCTCGGCTTTGATTCTATCCAGAACAGTGCCCTCTCCTACCAGAGGATGTTTGCGGCGTGTTTGACTGAAGCGACGCTGTAGGTCCTCGTCGGTTGCCTCCAGAAAGACGATCTCCAGATCGGTGCCGCGCTGCCGCAGCTCGCTGAAGATTATTGGATAGCTTTCGAGAAAGCTCCGCTCACGAATATCCATACCCAAGGCTATATGCCAGAGATCATCGGAGGATTCCTTCCGCAGTTTGAGAAAATCCGGCAGCAATGCAACCGGCAGATTGTCAACACAGAAATAGTCAATATCTTCAAATGCCTTTATGGCTGTACTCTTACCAGATCCAGAAAGTCCTGTGACCACAACGACTCGCAACCCCCTATGATCATTCGTTCTTACTGAATCAGTCATGGTCACCTCAAACGGGCTGTTGCCTGACATCATTAAGGCTTGGAGTAATGGAGCATTGTATAATATCAAATTCCAAGCACCAAACCGGGGCCCCGCCCAGAGGGTGGGGACTCCGAAGGAGAAATCTCATAATGTCGGGTGTCATTCAGGTACCAGGTGTCAGGTTTCAGGTGTCAGGAAAGCAAAAAAAACTGAATACTGAAACCTGTCGAAGATCCCGTCTGAAGCGAAGCGGCAGCGGGGAACACTGAACACTGAAACCTGAAACCCTCAATGTAGAAAGAATACCCGTATGTTATGGAAGGCGTATATTATGCGATTAGATGCTCAAAATGGCGAGAAAAGTCAGTAAGAAGCTTACAAAATTGGCCTGAGATGCGTTCGGTCAGAACTCTTTGTCTTCTTCCTGGATTACCTGGAAGAGTTCTTCTTCGGTCCCGGCCTCCAAGAGGTTCTGGCGAAAGTGGGAACTCTTGAGCAACCTGGATATCTTAGCCAGGGCACGCAGGTGAATGCCGGCGGAGTTTTCCGGAGCTATCAGCAAGAAAAAGAGGTGCGTTGGTCTGCCGTCCATGGAATCAAACTCGATTCCCTGAGTACTGCGCCCGAACGACAGGACCAGTTCATCAAGATCCTGAACCTTGCCGTGAGGTATGGCTATACCATCACCAATGCCGGTACTGCCCAGCCGTTCTCGCTCAAGTAGTATCTCCACGAGAGCTTCTTTGTCCAAGTTAGCCTTGAAATTCAGCAAGGCTCCGGTGAGCTCCTCCAGAACCTCTCTCTTGGTCCTGGAACGAAGTTCTGCAATAATGCATTCCTTATCCAGGATGTCCAGTATCTTCATGTATGCTCTCAGTGCACCTCTTGCCTATGGCAACGAGATCTCTCGCATCTACCTTGACGGGCAACCTTTATCTGTTCTCGGGCTCTATGAGACCGTAGTTGCCATCCTTACGTCGATAGATGACGTTGATATTCCGGGTCCTGGCATTAGTGAATACTAGAAATTCGCTGTTGGCAAGATCCATCTGCATCACTGCTTCATCTATATCCATAGGCTTGGCATTGATCTGCTTTGTCTTGATGACTTCTGGTACCCGGTCTTCCTCAAAACTCTCGCCAGCCAAGATATCCATCTTCATCACCAACGGTTTTGTGCCGCCATCGCTTTTCCGCTTTTTGAGTTTCTCCCTGTATTTCTTGATCTGAGCTTCAACTTTATCTACCACCATGTCAATGGCCGAGTACATATCTCCGGTTTCTTCTTGACCATTAATCCGGAGGCCATTGGCATTGATGCTTACCTCGGCGATGTGCCTGAACTTCTCTACTGAAAGTACCACATGGGCCTCAATGGGATCCTCAACGTATTTCCTAATGCGATAGAGTTTCTCTTGGGCGTAATTTCGCAACGTGTCAGATGCATCAATCTTTCTGAAGGTAACTGAAACCTGCATCTATATCCTCCATTCCTTATGACATTGTAGACAACATTTCCATTCATTCAGCCAGTTGATCTACAATGTCACTGCTAGAAAAATCCGAAATCCGAAATCCGAACATGGTGCTATTTTCTTTTTCGCCTCTTGGTTCCCCACACAGGCTCTTTTCGTAGATTTGAAGGCAGTATGCCCAGCAGCTCCCGATACTTGGCCACGGTTCTGCGAGCAATGTCGATGTTCTCCTCACGCAGCTTTTCAACGACGGCTTTGTCACTATAAGGTTTCTGTGGGTCTTCATTGGACACCAACTGCCGGATGCGCTCCTTCACACTTTCCGACGCTACAGAACCACCGCTAAAACTACTTATTGAGGAGTTGAAGAAATACTTGAGTTCAAAAACCCCTCGGGGTGTATGCATGTACTTGTTTGTGGTCACCCGGCTAATTGTGGACTCGTGCATGCTTAGATCTTCTGCCACATCGCGTAAAACGAGAGGTTTGAGATGAGCAATGCCCTTATCAAAAAATCCGCGTTGAAACTTGATGATACTCTCAGCCACTCGGTAGATGGTACGCTGCCTCTGATGAATGCTCTTGATGAGCCAGGCGGCAGAACGCAATTTGCCTTGAATGTATTCGCGTGCCTGCTCGTTAACATTACCGTCCTTGCTCAGGGCCTCGCGGTAAAAGGGGCTTATCCGCAGCTTCGGCATGCCGTCTTCGTTCAAAAGGATGACAAATTCATCGTCCACTTTGTAGACGAAAATGTCGGGACTAATATATTGGATTTCCTCCTCATCATACTGCCTGCCGGGTTTGGGATCCAGCCCTGTTATAGTGTCAATGGCTTCGCGTATCTCCTCCGGGTCCCTGCCGGTGGCCTTAACAATGGCGTGGTAGTTCCTATTTTCCAAATCGCGTAAGTGGTTCGTAATTATGTTAACCACCAGGTCATCTTCAAGCTGCAGATTTCTTGCTTGAATCAGCAAACATTCCTGCAGGTCCCTGGCTGCCACCCCCAGTGGATCAAAACTATGAACATGGTGAAGCACCTCTTCCACCACAGACTCGTCACATTCTGCCATCTCAGCTATCTCGGCTGTGGTGGCCTTCAAGTAACCATCCCGGCCCAGATTGCCAAGGATCATGGTGCCCACTTCTTTCTGGGCCTCACTCAGGTTTGACAGGTGTAATTGCCACATTAGATGGGCATCTAGTGACGGCTTTTGGACAAGGCGACTTTCGATCGCCGGCAATTCTCTCCGTTCTTCGCGCTCCATGCGCACCTTGCTGCCGGAACTGTAGTCTCCCAGGTAATTCTCCCAGTCAAAATCCTCTTTGGCTTTCTCATCAATAGTTACCTCAGAGACACTGGTCTCTCGGTTGACAGGTTGTTCTTCTTCAGCTCGATCTTCTTGCTCCGGCTCAACATCCTGGCTTTCCTCTTCTAATAGCGGATTATCCTGGAGTTCCTCGCTTATGGTTTCCAGCAGTTCCAGGCGGGACAGCTGCAACAGTTTGATAGCCTGCTGCAGTTGTGGAGTCATGATCAACTGCTGCGCGAGTTTCAGGTGCTGTCTAAGTTCTAACGCCATTGCCACTCAGCATGGTTAGAGGGTAAATTCTTCTCCCAAGTAAATGCGACGGGCACTCGGGCTCGAGGCAATATGGGCAGGATCTCCTTCTTCTAACATGGCACCTTCGTTTACGATATACGCACGGTCACAGACCTTGAGAGTCTCCCGCACGTTGTGGTCTGATATGAGAATGCCTATACCCTTTTCCCTTAACTGAGAGATGATTGCCTGAATATCACTAACAGCCAAAGGATCAATACCAGCAAAAGGTTCATCCAGCAGCAAAAAACTGGGACTCGTCACGAGAGCCCTGGTGATCTCCACCCGCCTCCTTTCGCCTCCTGAAAGAGCATATCCCTTGTTGCGAGCCAAATGTCCAACATTCAGCTCATCTAAGAGTTCTGCAAGTCGCTGTCGTCTCTTCTCCCGGCTCAGATCCATGGTCTCAAGGATTGCCATGATGTTGTCTTGCACCGTCAATTTTCGGAAAATCGACGGCTCTTGTGGGAGATAGGTGATACCCCCCCGAGCCCGGAGGTACATTGGTTGCGAAGTTATGTCTTTACCATCCAGAAAAATCTCACCTTCGTCTGGACGAATCAAGCCCACGATCATATAGAAGGTAGTGGTCTTTCCTGCACCGTTGGGGCCGAGAAGTCCTATGATTTCGCCGCGCTTAACGGTCAAGTTTATATTGTTCACCACTCGGCGGCGGCGGTAGATCTTCACCAGGTTGGTGGCAACCAGATTACCCGCCTGTGTCGCTGCCTCTTCCTGACTTTCCCTCTCCCGTAACGCTGGCTTTGTCAACAGGACCTCCGCTCGCAGACCTGTAAATGGTCGCCTCCACAGGCCCGGATGGGCCTCCCTCGACGATACTTTTTTCGCTGTCCAGAAAAAGGGTTATTTTATCGCCCTGAATAAAGTTCTTGTCTTGCTGAACCTTGGGTTCACCAGTGAGAACGACCTTGTTTTCCTCGCTAAAGTAAACGGCGCGTTCTCCAGTTGCTACTACATTTTTCTGAGTAATGCGAACACTGCCCTCAACCATTATCCTATCAATTTTCGTTGCCAAGCCCTCATCATTCGACCCGGGATTTTCACCTTCCAGGTAAAAAATGGTCATCCGATCACCTAAGATGGTAAGCTCTCCCTGCTTGGCTACCACATTGCCGATGAAAATTATCTGCCGTTGTTGTTCATATGCTTCAAGCCGGTCACTTACTATACGAACGACGTCATCTTTCGTTTGGGGCGCAGCCTCTGCCTTGAACAGCCAACTGAACAAAACCGCCACCATAGCCAGAGTAACCACAAGGCAGATGCGGCCTGGCCACTTTTTATAGACCAGCGTATTCACCTATTAATCCTGTCCCGGGCACCTATGAAACTCCCTGTCGTTGTCCCCCGAAGGACACTATTCCTTCCAAGGTGGTTTCAATGTGACTCAGGACACTCAGTGTCCGCTTCGCTATCTCAAGCCGCATACCCTGGCCTTTCAGAATGATGCCCTCTCCTTCAAGTAAGATTGGTAATCCCGTATGAATCAATTCCTTGTCTCTATTGTAAAGCAACCGCTCCGTTGACAGTCTGTACCTTTCGCCGTAACTCACTTTGACGTTACCACTGATCTCCATATTCTGGGTATCGTTGTGCAGAACTCCTGTATCCCCGGTAAGGAGAACCTGACCGCCATTTTTCAGAAAGAATATTGTCTTTACCTGATCGAGTACAGTCTCCTGCCTATCTTCAAAATATGTTGCTGTGGCCGCCCATACAGTCCAGCGGGCAGTCCCTTCTTTGACATCACGATATTCGAAATTATTTAGGCTTAAACTGCCGTCATTGCTGGCTGCTTTAGTCACCAGGGCCGGTAGGATGTGTTTCGACGAGCGTACCTTAATGCCGACGAAAACTGCTAGTACCGCACCGGCCATAGCCAAGAAAAGGAGCCACCGAACAAAACGGATACGCTGCCAAAATTGCTGCTGCATGAATCCTCAGCGCCAGCCTGGCAATACTCTCTTATGCAGAGTATGCAACTTCTAAGCCCATCCCCTTTGATGAGCTGGATTGTTTTTCACATATATCATAGGATCTCACATACTGTAAAGCCCATTTTCATAGAATCATAAACAATTATATCAATAATTTCAATATATTATATTATTACCCAAAACTCAAAAATAGAGAGAGCCTCCACTTTCATACAGTACTAGTAAATAATCCGGGCCCATCGAAGATCCCGCTATTCGGGGAAGGACCC
>JAUWKY010000168.1 GCA_030613915.1 Syntrophobacterales bacterium | reverse complement strand
CGCTGAACGCTATACGCGGCCTCAAGTTTGGCCTTCTCCAGCATCTGCTCAGCGGTTTGTTTGGCGTTTGCGATGATCTTGTCGCGTTCCCTTTCGCCATGCTCGCCAATAACACCTTGAAGTTTCTGGATTTCTTGGTCAAGCGCCTCAAGGCGATTTTCCATCTCTTGCAACTCCTGCTCAGCCTCCTGGCAGGCCTGCTCGGTCCCCTGAAGCTGTTCGCGAATCACCCGGGCGGACTCCTGGAAAAAACTGCTGAGTGGTTTTTTTAACAGCCTGACCAGAAAATAGGCGAGGATCAAAAAGTTGAGGAGGCGCCAGCTGTGCATCCAGATTTTCTTAAAACTACTTGGCCCTTGTTCGGTTTCTGCGGCAAGAGCTGTCAGTGCCAGGCAGCCCACCACGGTGATCACGAGAACGCTAACCAAAAGGAAGCGCAACCTCTTGTTGCTCCGATATATGCTCATGACACCTTTCTTCCTAGTACCTTCTCTGCCAAAACCTGTGACAGTTCCACTGCCTGGTGGCGAAGCTCCAACCGTAATCGCTCTGTTTCTTCTCCGAGTGCTTGCTGGGCCGAAGCTACTAGCCCGGCTGCTTCCTCGGATACCGACCGCAAATTCTCTTCCTCTTTCTCTTTGAGTTCTATGGTCAACTGCTCTTGTCCCGCTTGGGCCCGAGTCCTCTCCTCCTTGAGCTGGTTCTCATAACTCTCCAGCTTTGAGCGGGCAGTTTCTTGCAGATTCCGGGTCTTCTCCTCCCAGGCGGTTATCTTGGCCTTGCGTTCAGTCATAACCTGACTAATGGGTTTGAAAAGCAGCCGATTCAAGATGAAAATGAGGATCAAAAACTGCAGAACCTGAATCACAATTGTAAGGTTGATTTCAAGCATTGCCTCACCTGGATAAATCTGCACCCTTCGGGCGCTAGATGCAGTTACAAACTGGATTCATCCATCCAGTATCTAGTAACCAGCATCTAGGAGCTAGAATCCAGTATCCTTCTGAACCATCAGACCACGAAGATCATCAACAGGGCCACAACAAGAGAGTAGATTCCTGTACTCTCGGCAACGGCCTGGCCAACCAGCATGGTACGAATGACCACGGGTGAGCTCTCCGGGTTGCGGGCGATGGATTCGCAGGCGGCGCCAGCCACAATCCCCTCGCCTATTCCCGGGCCCATTGCCCCCAGCCCCATGCACAGCCCCGCAGCAAGAAATGCCGGAATATCAATAAAACTCGTTGCGCTGAAATCCTGAAAGAGCAGGAGCAGGGCCACCACCAGCGCGTATATTCCGGTGGACTCGGCAACGGCCTGGCCAACCAGCATGGTACGCAGCAAATCATTGGACGCACCCGGCTGCCGCCCCATACCTTCACTGGCTTTGCTGGCTGCATAGCCCTCGCCCAGGCCCGGACCGAACGCTCCTAACCCCATGGAAAGTCCGGCCCCGACGAATGCCGCGACCTTGACCCAATCAGTGACCTCCATGCAGATCTCCTAGTCTCTTACACCACAAAGATCAGCAGCAGAGCCACGACCAGAGAATAGATCCCTGTGGATTCTGCGACCGCCTGACCCACCAGCATGGTTCTGGTCAACAAACCAGCCTCTCTTGGGTTCCTGCCGATAGCTTCGCCCGCTTTAGCAGCAGCGATTCCCTCGCCCAATCCAGGGCCGAAGGCACCAATGCCCATGGCAATCCCGGCTCCCAGCATTGCCGCTGCCCTGACTATGTCTGCTCCCGCAATTTCCACTGCCATAATCGAATCCTCCTTTTAGTATGTTGCTTTCATCACCTAATTTGCACTGAAATATAGACCAGGGTGAGCATCGTGAAGACAAAGGCCTGCACTGTGCCCACAAACAAAGCGAAAAAGCCGTATAAGAAAGGTGGCAGTAACAAACCGTAAACCAGGTGGGTAACCACTATGATAATGATGCTGCCGCCCAGAACGTTGCCAAACAAACGAAAGGAAATAGAAATAACCTTGGCCACTTCGCCCACAACGTTTAGGGGCATAAGAAAAAACATCGGCTCGAAATATTCCTTTAGATACTGTTTCAATCCCTTTGCTTTGATGGCGGTCCCGTGGGCGATAAAAAAACCCATAATACCAAGGCCCAAGGTGGTATTTATGTCCTTGGTGGGCTCCTCCATACCAGGAAAGACGCCAACCCAATTACAGAAAAGCAAGAAGATAAATAGAGCACATATTAGCGGGAAGTAGCGCTCTTCATAGGCCTCTCCCAGGGCTTCGCTCACCAGCTCTCGGAACGTCTGCACCAGAAACTCTGCCAATTGCTGCCATGGGCCCGGGACCATAGCTCGGTCGCGAGTGGCGATCAAGGCGAACGCCAAGACCAACCCTATGACCACCCAGGTCATCACGAGTGTAGTGCTATTTACCACTAGCCGGGTATCGCCAAGGTGGAAAACCCAATGACTAACTTTCCCGATATTCTCCATAGCGGCTCTTCAGTGATAAGTGGTTCTAGATTGGCTTTTCCTCTGTCTTAGCTGATAGGTGACGATTACTTATCAGAAAATGGTAGTAGATTGCAGCTTTCACCGCAAAGATGCCCACCACCGTGGCAGCGAAGTTGATGGAAGGGAGCTTGATAGCGATAATCAGTGGAATGCTAAGCAAGAAAAATCGACCAACAAGGCCGAAATAGTCTCTGGCCCTCTTCTGCCGGGTAAACCGTCGCTCCAAGCGCAGCGCCATCAGCTTGAAATCCACCACGCTGACAATGCTGCCCAGCGCAATACCTTTGGCTGCTGATTTGAGATTTAAGGCCAGGAAAATACAGGCAGCGGCCAAGGATAACAACAAAGCTTTCTTAATCAGAGTCTTCTTTAGTGTCGCGTAATCGCTCATGGCCAATGAACTGAAAGACATGTAAGGGCTGAGATCTCACGGCTTTTCTTCTTCAGATTCAGAGTCCCCTAATTCCCTGATCTGCCGATAGACAGTGTAACCACCGCCGCCGATGCCGAGAAGGATAAAGAGTGTTAGAAAAATGCCCCTGGTTCCCACCCACTTGTCAAGATAATAGCCGATGGCAAAACCAAGGCCGATGGAGCCGGCCATGGTCAAGCCTAATTGCGAAACCATGGTGAGTTGCTCAAAAATCTTGCGGGTCTCTTTACCCAGCATGGGTTGCCAAGGGTGCCTATTTGAGCATTCTCGAAGGTTGTAAAAAGTTTCACTTACGATAGCCAACCCAACATAGGGTAAATCCGTCTAAAAGTCCAGATTTTTCTTGGGGAACCGAACGGTAACAATTTCTCCCTTGTTTTTGACAAACTTGCAGGAGGCAAAGGGTCCGTAAATGGGACCTTCGAGTAGATCTATGCTGAAGAGATAGAAAAAGCGGGACAGCTCCTGGGGAGGTTTTCCTTGACATGGTAAGGAACTGCTTCTACAATCAAATGTTTACGAGTTTATTGAATTATCAGAGGCTGTTGGGATTATGTTCGAAAATCTGACTGAGAAATTTGATCGTACTTTTAAACGATTAAAGGGTCAAGGAAAGCTTTCTGAAAAACACCTCAAGGAGGCGCTTCGGGAAGTTAGACTTGCCCTGCTGGAAGCTGACGTGAACTACAAGGTGGCAAGACAATTTGTCACCGACCTTGCCGAACAGGCCGCTGGCGAAGAGGTTAGGCAAAGCCTTACTCCGGGCCAGCAGGTGGTTAAGATTGTTCACGAGGCCCTGGCAGAGCTCATGGGTGGTGAGGCTGCGCCCCTGGAACTCACCGGTCGCACCCCTTTCGTGTTCATGTTGGTAGGTCTTCAGGGCTCGGGAAAGACGACTACGGCAGGCAAACTCGCCCTCTATCTCAAGGAGCTTAACCGTAAGCCCTGTCTGGTACCGGCTGACGTGTATCGCCCGGCGGCCATCGATCAACTCCAAACTCTAGGAAAACAGCTCGGGGTGCCGGTGTCTCCTGCTACCACTGAGATGGACCCGGTGGAGATTGCCGTCTCGGCTCTCGGTTATGCGGGACAGCAGGGCTGCGACATCCTCATTGTGGACACTGCCGGCCGTCTTCATATTGATACCGAACTGATGAGTGAGTTGGAGCAGCTCAAATCGAAGCTAAACCCTCGTGAGATACTCCTGGTGGCTGATGCCATGACCGGCCAGGATGCGGTTCAGGTGGCCGAAGCTTTCAACCAAACACTGGAACTCACTGGAATCATTCTCAGCAAGATGGACGGTGACGCCCGCGGCGGCGCTGCTCTTTCCATGCGCACCGTAACCGGAAAACCCATAAAGTTTTGCGGCATCGGAGAAAAACTTGATGCTTTGGAAGCCTTTCACCCGGAGCGCATGGCCTCTCGCATTCTGGGAATGGGGGATGTACTGTCTCTCATAGAAAAAGCTGAGAAAGCCTTCGATGCCGAGCAAGCAGAGAAACTCCAGGAAAAACTCGCCAAGGACTCCTTTACCCTGGAGGATTTTCATGACCAGCTCCAGCAGATTAAGAAGATGGGCTCTCTGGAACAAATCCTGGGGATGTTGCCTGGTATGGGAAAAATGAAGCAACTGCGCCACCTCCAACCCGATGATCGTGAACTGATACGCATCGAGGCCATTATTAATTCCATGACTCTCCAAGAGAGACGCAATCATATGATCATCAATGCCAGTCGCCGCAAACGTATTGCCAAGGGCAGCGGGACTTCGGTGCAGGAAGTGAATAAACTTATAAAAAATTATGCTCAGATGAGAAAAATGTTGCACAAGTTGACTAAGGGTGGTAAAGGCGGTATCCGTCTACCACGAGGAGGTATTCCTCTACCCTTTTGATAAGGCTCGGGAAGAAGTAGGCGGCACATCAACGCTATCGCCCAGCTTCGCTGTAAAGGAGTAAGAAGAGAATATGGCTGCACGAATTAGACTGACCCGCAAAGGAACCAAAAAAAAACCATTTTACCGAATTGTAGTTGCGGATTCTGAAGCGCCGAGAGACGGTAAGTTCCTCGAAATTCTTGGGACGTATAACCCTTTAACTGATCCAGCTGAGGTGCAAATTGATCCAGAGCGGCTTCGGGTTTGGCTCGACCGAGGTGCCCAACCAAGTGACACGGTGCGGAGCTTGATCAAACAGAAAGGGTTGCTCGCTGGATCAGCCTAAGGCCGAGGTCTCCGTTTGCAGGGGGAAGTCTTCGGACTTCCAGAACAGCACCCATCCTACTCCTTTGGCTTAGTGGAGGTCGGCATGTTGAAGGAACTGATAGAGATGATTGCTAAAGCGCTGGTGGATTACCCAGAACAAGTTGAGGTGTCAGAGTTAGAAGGAGAACAGACCTCTGTCATCGAATTGCGGGTGGCCAAGGAGGATCTCGGCAAAGTAATTGGTAAACAAGGGCGCACTGCTCGGGCGATGAGAACAATACTCAGTGCTGCATCCACCAAGATCCGCAAGCGGGCGGTGCTTGAAATTATCGAATAAGAGCCATGATCATCGACCCACCGCTCCCTATCGGCAAAGTGCTCAAAGCCCACGGCTTGAAAGGGCACCTGAAGGTTCTCCCTTACGGGGAAACCCTTTCGACTCTCGTTGCCGAGGAAGAGGTCACCGCCTGTCTACCGGATGGCAGCGAGATTTCTTTAACCATCACAGAGGTCCGCCCCCATCAAAAATCATTTCTTCTGCTCAGTCGTGAGATTAGCAGGGTGGAAGATGCGCATCGTTTAGTGGGTGCTAACCTCTGTGTTCCCGAATCGCGGTTGCCTTCTCTGGACTCTGATGAGTTTTACTGGTATCAACTCATAGGACTAGAAGTGGTGAGCACCGATGGCACCAAACTTGGGATTTTAGAGGAGATCATTGAGACCGGGAGTAACGACGTCTATGTAGTGCGCCGAGGAGGCGATGAAATTCTTGTTCCAGCCAC
>JAUWKY010000187.1 GCA_030613915.1 Syntrophobacterales bacterium | reverse complement strand
CTGATTAAACTCTTTTATATAAATCAACTGCTGTTTCACCTCTTTCTAATGCTTACCTTTATTATTCAGTCGGGAACCGTTTTCGGTCTCTTGTTTATCACCACGGACTTTGGCAGGTCACTCAGCAGCATTTTCGGCGGGTATGAGTTTGCGATTGTGATCCATTTCTGGGTGGGTACCGTAATGATGGTTGGCTTTACAGTACACGTCGTTTACCTGGTAAAGAGAATTGACCGGCGGAACCTGCTAAATAGCATTTTGGGGCCGGACTCTCTGGTTTTGGGCCCTCAGGATGCAAAACATCTTCTTCAGCGGATCAAATGGACCCTTGGTTTGGACTCCCATCCCAAGTTGGACCGTTGGGCTTACTGGGAAAAGTTCGATTACTGGGCAGTATTCTGGGGTTTGCCTCTGTTGGCGGTTACCGGAATTATGCTGAGATTTCCCTTGCTCACAACCAAACTGTTGCCCGGGTGGACCTTGAATATCGCCGCCCTCCTTCACAGGGCCGAAGCAATCTTGGCTGCTTCGTTCATCTTCATCGTTCATTTTTTTATCGGGCATTTTCGGCCCCATAGTTTTCCCATGAATGAGGCGATGTTCTCAGGCACTGTCCACCTTGAAGAGGCGCTGGAGGAAAAACCAGCATGGGTAGATCGTTTAAAGAAGGAGGGAAAACTGGACCCGGCGATGGCAAAACCCCCGGCCCGCTGGTTTAGGGTCTTTTATTTTATTTTCGGGTACACCGCCCTGGGTTTCGGCCTCTATATCCTGATAAACGGGATCGTTTACGGCCGTTACATACAGCTGCACTAGCTGTCCACTACCTCAATTGAGCAAAAGCGCTCAATTAGGGTAATAGATTTTGCTATTCGGCGGCTACGAAGATGCTCTCAGAGGTTACAAATATGTTGTCATCTTGGTTGGGCAGGAAAAAATTACTGATTGGGCTCGCCCTCATCCTGATGATGACCGGTCTTCTCGGGCCGGCTTGGGCCGAAGAGGTCCGCTCGACAAGATATCGTTACGGCGCGCGGGAGGTGAGCACCGGCTACTATGAGGAGTACGAGGTCAAACCCATCCTCTACCTGCCGGGAGGACCGCTTATGCGCAAAGGGATACCCCTCGAAAGTGCACCCACCGAGCCGATCCGCTGGAGGACGTACCTGACTGACACCCACTTGGGGATTAGGGACTACAAGCGCCACCACGACTGCACTGATTGCCATCCTCAACAGGGCCGAGACCGTCACACGGTTCGAGCCGGGATCACCTGCGACCAGTGTCACGGCCGGGAGCCCATCTCCGGCATCAACCACTACTGGTCCCCTTTGAGCCCCATCCGGCGGCACGCCTATATATGCGCCAAGTGCCACGAAGGGGCGAGCGTCTCCTACGCCGAATACGCCGTCCACGAACCAATCCCAGCCATGCTTAGCACGCGGCAGACCTTTCCATTTCTTTTTTTCGCCTTCTGGATGATGGCAACCGTTGCCGGGGGCACCTTCGTGGTCTTTCTGCCCCACACGGCTTTATGGGGGATTCGGGAACTTTTAATAATGAAGAAGGATAGGGCCGAAAGTGAGTCCAAACAGCAAGACTAGAATCAGACGGTTCAGCCCTTTGCAGCGGCTCTTCCACTTGCTGCTCATACTCTGTTTCATGACTCAGGCGACTACGGGGTTGGCCCGGATGTATATCGAAACCGTCTGGGGACAGAGGCTGGCCTGGGTCTTTGGTGGCTACACACCTAGCAGGACCATCCACATATATGTTGGCATCTTTATGCTCTGCATCTTTGCGCTCCATGTCCTCTATATGCTCTCCAAAGTCAACTGGCGGAAGTTTCCTGGCAGTCTGGTCGGACCCGACTCCATGCTGCCCCAACCCCGAGATCTTAAAGAGTCTATCCAACATTTCGGCTGGCTCCTGGGTATGGCCAAGGCCCCGAGGTTCGAGCGCTGGGGCTACTGGGAAAAATTCGACTACATAGGCGTGTGTTGGGGGATGTGTCTTCTGGGCGCCACCGGGCTGCTCCTGGCCTATCCCCTGGTTGCAAGCCGGATTATGCCCGGTTGGGGGTTGAACGTAGCATTCTGGGTCCACAAGATTGAGGCCATCCTGGCCATGGGCCATGTGTTCATTATCCACTTCTTTATCGCTCACCTGCGCCCCCACGCCTTTCCCATGGACCGGGCCATGTTCGAGGGAAGTGTGGACCTTGCTGCCACCCAGCATGAGAAACCCGACTGGGTAGCACGGCTGGAAGAGACCGGCAAATTGGAAAGCGTGCTGGTCCCCGAGGCACCGGGTTGGCGGCGCGCTTTCCACTACGTTTTCGGCTATTGCGCCGTAGCGCTCGGCATATTTTTGCTGATTGTCGCCCTTGTCAACAGCCTCTCCATCACCTGGTAGTGCCGAGCCCCGTTTCTTAAGGGAAAGTGCGCTTGAGCTTTGCTGGCCTCCCCGGTGGAACTCGACAACCGATTAAAAAGTGACAGAAGTCAGCAAAGTATCCACACTCAAAGGACATAGTTTGACATGTTGAAATTAATGAGATGGCGTCTGCTTAACATCGACGCCAGGGAGTATGGGGAATGAAGATTCCAAAGATACCTGAGAATATTCCAAAGGTACCACTAATCATCGGCGCCATTTTCGCCCTCTCTTTGCTGATTGTTGTTGTCACAACAATTGCGCTGAGAAAAACTGAATTGACCTTCAAAGTGGCCCAGCTCGAGGGCAAGTACAAAGACAGAACCGGCGCCACCTTCGCCGGCTCGGAGACGTGCAAGAGGTGCCACGAAAGGAGGTATCTGGAGTGGCGGACTTCCCTCCATTCCAGGATGATGCGGGACGTCAAGGCCAATCCAGGGGTGAATATCGGCGATTTTGAGGTACCCAGCGAGGTCAGAACGTTTACCAAGGAAGACATCGCTTACACCCTGGGCAGCCAATGGAAGCAGCAGTATCTTAAAAGGGAAGGCGACGACCTGATCGTCGTTCCCGCCCAGTACAACCTTACCACCGGGGAGTGGATGCCCTACTTCCCCGATGAGCCGGCCAAAAGAGTCTGGTTCAATGAGTGCGCCGGCTGCCACGCCACCGGCGTAGATCCGGAGAAGAAAACCTTCGTTGAGATGGGGGTCGCCTGTGAGGCCTGCCATGGACCAGGGAGCAATCATGTGGAGGCCATTCCCGGTTTTGAGATCCCCACGATCATCCAAGCAGGGCGGCTAACCCCGGCCCAGGCAGCTCAGATTTGTGGCTCCTGCCACACCAGGGGCCGGGACAAGACCGGGAAATATGCCTATCCCGTCGCCTACCAGACCCGCAAGGGAGAAGGCAATATCAGGCTCTATTTCGACGAAGCAACTCAAGAAGATAACTCCGCCATTTTTTGGCCGAGCGGGGAATCCAGATACAGCAACCAGCAGTATCTCGACTGGAAGCAGAGCGAACACTCCAAGGTGGGTGTGGTCTGCGTTACCTGCCACAACGTCCACAGTTCTAGGACCACCTTGGTCTCCCCCATCGGGGAGGGGGGACCCGGCCTGCTGGGCGCCATCATCTCCAAGACCCGGTTGTTTGAGGACCGGCTATGCAAAAGTTGCCACACGACGGTATGGTACCGCTCGGCCCACCGGATTCACACCTTTGGCAGCTGTGTTCGCTGCCACATGCCCAAGGTGGCGAGGATCGGCGAGGCCGGGGACGCGCACAGCCACACCTTCAGATTCATGTTTCCCCAGGCCACCTTGAAGGCGGGCGGTTTTGATAAACAACCGAATGCATGTAACGCCTGCCATCATCACAAGGAGACATCCACTGAAGCTCTGGCCGGGTTTCTGGAAGCGGCCAAGAGTAACGATATGCCCAAACCGCTTACGGTGCACGAGTGGCCACTTGGGTCGCCGAGTCTAACCCCGACCGGTGCGGTCAAGAAATAACTCTGCGAGACGGTGATGGACCGACCCATCAAAAGGAGGCATTTTCTCAAGTTGCTGGCCGGCACGCCGGCGTTAGCGGCCTTGGGACCTGTCGGCCTTGCTGAGGCGCAGACGGGGCGATACGGAAAACTGGTCGATACGGGTAGATGCATCGGCTGCAAGCGGTGTATGTCCGCCTGTAAGCGCTGGAACGACCTAAAAGTGGACAGGGATGAACTGACCACCGACCGTGAGATCGATCTCACAGCCAACAACTGGGTGGTGGTCAATTTCCTCATCGACTCCAAAAACCGCTCTAGGAAGACTTATGACCACGGGGCTTGTCAGCATTGCATAAAGCCGGCCTGTGCCGGGGTCTGCCCGGTTAGGGCCATTACCAAGCTGGACCGGGGCCCGGTTGTCATCAATGAAAAGAAGTGCATCGGCTGCCGTTACTGCTTTCAGGCCTGTCCTTACAAAATACCCCGGTTCGATTTTGAAAAACGGGTCACCAGGAAATGTCACATGTGCTACGACAGAACTCCGCTGCTCAACTATATGAAACCAGCCTGTGTGGCCGCCTGTCCCGTCGGAGCGCTCAGCTTCGACTATAAGCATGAGATCATACTGGAGGCCAAGCGGCGGGTCCAAAAAAGGGGAGGGTCAAGCTACATTATGGGACTTACTGAGGCGGGTGGAACGGACATGCTGACTATCCTGCCCACTAGACCCCAAGATTTGAATATTGTTGTTGCACCCGAAAAGGTAGTCAACCAGGACCTGGACAAGATCAGGATAACTGCTGCTGGGCTCACTGGTGCGTCGGGCCTAGCAGGGTTGATGTATCTTTACGCTTTTCTGACAAGGGACAAAGACAAGAGGGGTCATGATGAATCAGATTAGGAAACATCTCGATCCCCTCTTAGCGGACATGGAGCTCTCACCTGGCTTCTACCTCTGGGTAAGCTTCCTGGTCGCCCTGATCTTTCTCGGCGGCTACGCCTTGCTGATGTCTTTGATTCACAGCATGGAGATATTGGAATTCTCCACCAATGCCCCATGGGAGATGATGGTCTCCAATTACGTTTTTCTAGTCGGCTCTAGCATCGGGCTGTGCCTTGTTTCGTCTTTGGGCTTTGTGTTCGGGCTCAAACGTTATGAGCTAATCGGCAAACGAGGCCTATTCCTGGCCCTGATAGCCATTATATTCGGGCTTTCTTCAATTAATCTCCACCTGGGGCATCCAGCGAGGGCAGCCATTTTCAGCGCCTTGACGCC
>JAUWKY010000144.1 GCA_030613915.1 Syntrophobacterales bacterium | reverse complement strand
CCTGCAGAAGAACCGCTATTGGAAGATGGGCTCGAGGAAGAGCCGACACTGGTCGCTCCCCCGGAGGAAGAACCAGTGCTGGAAGAACCTCCTGCAGAAGAACCGACACTGGCAGCTCCCTCGGAAGAAGAAACTTTGTTGGAAGAGCTTATGGAAGAAGAACTTGTAGCTGAAGAACCACCCGAGGCAGAGCCAACTCTGGAACCACTTCCCGAAGAGGAACCAGTTTTTGAAGAACTTTTCGATGAAGAACCGGTTCTGGAGCCAGCGGCAGAGCCAACGGAAATGGCTCCGCCACCTCATGTGGCCCCGGCTGATACTCCTGCATCTCTGCAGCCCTTCCTCCAAGAAGCCAGAGCCCTGAGTGGCCAACTTTCCAATGCTTTGGAGGTTCTTGACCAGGAGACTACCACATTCTTTGGTCGGATCTTGAAAGCGATGACAGGCAAGCCCGCTCTCGAGAAATTAGAGAGACATTTTGACTCAGTGCATAAGACCGTAGGAGCTAAACTGACAGAGGCCCAGGAGCTGTCTGGCAACCTGAGTGCAGCGCTGAGCAAACTTGAGCAAAATCTAGACCAACAGCAAGGGGAAGCCCTTGCCCCGGAAGCCCAAGCTGCGATTGATTCGCAGGTTAAAACTATCCGTAATGCTGTTCAAAGTCTGACTCAGGTGACTTCCAACTTGCAGCACAGTCTTGCTGGCAAGGGTGTGGCACCGACGTCCAGCCATGAAGGGATAGCATTCAAAGATGCTCAATTGGACACTGAAGAGTTCGCCTTGGACTCCGATGATTTCATGGAGTCTTTAGAGTCCGAACCAGTATTGGACCTGGTCGAGGAGATACCTTCCGAGTCCCCTGGTATTACTCCCGATGCACAGGCTAGCATTTACCTGGCCGACGTGGTCAACAACACCCTGGGTATCCCTGCGGAGGCCGTCGTCAATATCTTCAAGGTTTCCAAGGGCAAAGTAAAGAGTTTGCGCAAGAGAGGCTACGTCGGACTGACCGATTTCAAGGGGGCATTTCGCAGCATCAAGCGGGGAATTACCGGTCCTCTCGCGAACCTCAAACCGAAAGACTTGAAGAAAATCCAATTCCCCATCATCGCCCTTGGTCCGGAGATCCTTGGCAGCGATGACACCGAGGCCGTAGCCCCCGTCAGAGGTATTGTCCTGCTCAGCACCGGTGAGCGCCACGGTGCCTTACTAACTGATGAGGTCATGCAAAGGACGCCCTATGACGTCAAAGGCTACCGCAAAGCTGGGCTACCAGGAGAGGTGAGTGGCATGGCCACCATTGAAGGAGATTTTGAGATTAACGTTATTGATCCGAACTACGTGCTCTCGTAAATCGCCACCGGCCTAGACTGATTGGCCGCCTCCCATGTTAGCAGGACAGTTGCCCGGGGTCTTTCCTGACCATGCAATCAGACAATATCAACCATTCCAGCGCCAATGGCCTCTCTGAGATCCAAGAAAAGATAAATGAGGCTGAGCTCTACCTTTCTCAGGGTCTTTACGATGAAGCCCGCCAGGCCTACCAACAGCTCCTGAAAGAGTTGGGATCCCACTCGCAACGAGCCTCTACCGATCCAGCTTTCCGTCAAACCTACGAGAGCTTTCGCGGATCTATTCGGGAACAACTGGCTCTCATCGAACGTCAGGAAGCCGAATTCCACGGCCAACCCTCAGAAGCCAAACCAGCAGAGCATGTCGCCGCCCAAGAAGGGGAAGGGAGTGTTGCCTTCAATCGAGGTCAAGCGTTTCTGGACATCGGTCTATTCGCCGAGGCAATCCAGGAGTTTCAAAGCGCTGCCACCTTTGGATTCCAGCCAATTGAATGTTCTCTGCAGATCGGCAAGGCTCATCTTCAGCTCGGGCAGCACAGGGAAGGCCTCCGGATCTTGGAGAAGACCTATAGACAGAAGGGTTTGGATGATACCGACCGCAATGTGCTCCTGGGGCAGATGGCGGTAGGGTATGAAACAGCTGGTGACATGGAAAAGGCCCTAGAGCTCTACCAACAGCTGGCGGCGAGCGATCCGACCCATCGAACTGCGGCCAAAAAGGTCGAGAGCTTGGCCAAAGATAGCGATCGCTATCAGCTGAACCTGGTGAAGCTTCACCTCAAGAACGAACAGTTCTCTAAAGCCATCGAGACACTGCGTCACATGGAGAGCGAGCAGGAGGTTCCTGTTGACAGACTGGTGCCTCTGTATGAGCAAGTACTGGAGAAAGATCCGGGCAACGCTGATGCCATGGAGCGAGTCACGGCCATTTACCAACAGATGCTTGACAACGGAAGTGCGAAAACTGATATTCGCCTAAAGCTTGCCAGACACCTTCTCCGTGCGGGCGAATTCGACAGTGCTGCCAATGAATATCTGGAAGTAATGCTGGAGGACACCCCTTACAAATTGACCGCCCTGACCGAGCTCGGCAAGGCTCTGCTGAAAAAACGGGACTATGATCGAACTCTGGAGTTATTGGAAGATGCTCTTCCCTGGATAGAGTCCATCAAGCCCGGACCTGAAACTTTGCAGTACTATTATCTGATGGGAACAGCCTGCGAGAAGAAAAATCTATACGACCAGGCACAAACCTACTTCCAGCGTGCTGCCTCTATCGATCCCACTCACCAGGCAATCCGCTCCAAGGTGCAGACGCAGACCCAAAGACCCCTTTGGTCCAAAGGCAAAGGTTTGCTTGGCCTCCATGTGGACACTGATCTCCAGTACGAGATTCAGGCAGAACTTGGTCAGGATGAGATCCATCAGATTTTCCGAGTGCGCGAGGTTCCGAGTGGAACCTTTCGTGTCGCCAAGACTCTTCTGCCTCAACTGTCTGGTGGGGCCAAGGTCAAGGATTTCATTGTCAAGTGGGCCTATGAGCAAGTGAATATGGAAAACCGCAATATCACTCGGGTCCTGGACGTAGCCGAAAGCGACGGCCAATATTACCTGATCATGGAAGATTTCGGCAGCACCTTGGAGGACTTGTTAAAAGAGAAAACTCACCTGTCCATAGCCGAGGCCGTCAGCTTGGCCAGAGCTCTTCTCAACGCTCTAGCCTATGCCCATTCGCATCGAGGCGCTGACGATACCCTAAGAAAAATATTCCACCTCGCTCTTAACTCCAAACGGGTGGTTGTCAGCGACCAGGTTAGCAAAGCCAAGATTACCGATTTTGGTCTTGTCTTCCAGCTCAATAACATGCTGGATTTGACAACGAGCTACGAGGAACTCTCTGCTTTTGAATTAGCCTTTATGGCGCCCGAACTGTTCAACCGCCCCCCCGCGCGAATGCCGGACAAGATGAAGCAGGCCGCAGATCTCTACTCTTTTGGCCTCGTATTCTATCAAGCCCTTACAGGAAAATTGCCGTTTAAAGGGCCATCACCGGAGAACTTCAAGAAGCAGCACAACGAGAAATATCCCGTGCCTCCCCGGGTGTTTATCTCCAGCATTCCTGCCAAACTGGATGAAGCCATTTTGAAATGTCTGCACAAAGATCCTAAAAAGCGCTGGCGTACGCCCACCGAGTTAGATCTTGCCCTTGAGAAAATTCCTATCTAGGCATTGTCGATCGAGATTCGAGAAAGGATGGCTCTGCGTCGCGGGTTACGAGTTGAGGACCCCAAGGTATCGGGTGGAGTTAGCGTAAATCATTAATGACCAAGGACAAATTCCCACGGACGACGGACGACAGACAACGGACTATAATTACTTCCGCTTGAGGAAGGAGAGAATGCCTTTTCCCTTGCCCTTCGCACCCTTGCCCACTTCTTGCTGAAATTGCTCCACCGTCTGGATGATAGTGCTCAGAATGGCCCCTTTGAGGTTGGACTTGCCAGCAAGCTGTTGCCAGGCGGAGTCCGGTCTGGTCAATTCCTGGAGGTTAACCGCCATGGCCTCTTCACTCAGAATCCCGTTCTGTTTGTGCAAGATGGCAAGTATCCAGGCATTGAAAGCGTACAGTAGTTCCTCATTGCCGGGAGGAGAATTAGGAGCAGCCTCCAGGACCAGCTTGAGGTTTGTCTTGGCATCGCTGCGGCAATCATAGGTTCTGAGTAACTTCGAGTACTGGGCCGGCACCTGAGCCTTGGCCTCTTCCATGACATTGTAGGCTCGAGCGCCAGCGGCCTTTTCTGTGACCTTCAGCAAGCCCAACAGTACATGGTGATAAATCTGGATGATAGTAGGAGCTTCACTCTTGCCCCCGGAAGTGACCGCAGCAGCACCTCCGCTTGGTTCAATAAGGCCCGAAGAAATCAGAGAGTGGATCATGCGGTAGACAACAAACTCATCGTGGCCGCTGTCGTCGACGATTTGCTCCACTGTCCGCTTTCCATCAACCAGTGAGATTACGCGCCACTCATTGGCCGTCAAGTTAACTGTGTCGCGCTGTTTCTCCACACTTTTGTTAATTTTGAAAACCACCTGGGGATTTGAGATATTCTTGCTGAGAATTTCCCACTCATCCACACGCCGAGTGCCCTCTAATATTACCTCCATGTGATTTAGCTCAGTGACAAACTCCTCGTCCAGGTCGAAATCCTGGTCCACGTACTCGAAGTCTCCTTTTTTCCACAAGAACAAATCGTAGAGGATGTCGCGCACCTGCTGGTGAATAAACTTCTTTAGCGTCTCGAGGGAGATAAAGCTCTTTTCCACCAAGATCTTACCCAACCGCTCTTTCCTCTGCTTCGCCAGGGTTAAGGCCTTCTGGAGTTCCTCGGCTGAGATGATGCCTTTGGTGCGCAGGAGATAACCCAGTCTTACCTCCTTTTGGGTGCCCACAGCGTAAATGATAGTGCCATTCTTGAAGTACACCCGCACCATTCGCCCTTTATCGGCGATGGTGAGAATACCACTCTTCTTATCTTGGGCAAGCAACTGCAGCATGCTGGACAGATAGAATGTCTCGATGTTTCCCTTCAATGCCATGCGGAATCGCCACCTATGCTTTCACAGTATTTTCCTGGAAGTGTGTCAAATCTTTGCTTAACATGCCAGTTTGTATAGATACTTAGGGGTTTTGTCAACTCTTTTGTCCGAGCGCAGAACGTTCCGCGCAGGAAGCGCAGTTCACGAGGAACTAGGCACCAGTTATCTATTAGCAATTAGTATTCCGTTTTGTGATCAGTGGCAGTTTTTGTTTGCTAACGGTTCAATTATCACCCCGATTGAGGCCGCCCAAAAACCGCCCAGCGAGCCTGACAATATCCTCCATCTGTCGTGGGTGAAACCAGTTAATCTCCCGGTCGCGTCGAAACCAAGTCATCTGTCTTTTGGCATAGCGGCGAGTATCTCGCTTCATGGTCCTTACAGCCTCAGTGATATCCACACCATTTATCAGATGTTGCACCATGTGCCGGTAACCCAAGGCCTGCATGCTCTTGAGGTTTGGTCCATAGCCACGGCTCAGAAGTCCTCTGACCTCCTCCAAAAGTCCCTGGGCCATCATTTCTTCCACTCTCCTGTCGATACGTTCATACAGTTCGGGGCGAGGACGTCGCAACCCAATTTTCAGCGGCAGGAATGGTCGATCCTTGAAATCGTGATCACTTTGTAGGGCAGAGATCGGTTGCCCGCTACATTCCCACACTTCCAGGGCCCGGATAATTCTGAAAAGGTCATGTGGATGGACTCGCTGGGCGGTGGTTGGATCTATCCGTTGAAGCCTTTGGTAAAGCTCGACCCCACCCTTTTTCTCCGCTTCTCGACGCAAACGTTGTCTTACCAACGGATCTGAAGGGGCTCCGGGGAAAAGCCCGTGAAAAATCGCTTTGAGGTACAGGCCGGTTCCACCTACCACTATGGCGGGCTTGTCCTGTCGGGCCAGGCTTGCGATCACCTCTCTTGCCAGTTGGCTGTAGCGACTGGCATCGAAGTCCTGGTCAGGATCCACAAGGTCCACAAGGTGATGGGCCACCTCCGCCCTATCAGCCATTGTGGGTTTAGCGGTGCCAATGTCCATGAAACGATAGATCTGGACCGAATCCGCGTTTACAATCTCACCGCCCAAATCCTTGGTCAGCTGTGAAACCAGCCAGGTTTTTCCCACTGCAGTGGGACCCATTACGGCTATGACTTTGGGCTTGTCTTCGTCCATATGTCCTGACATTTGTGACCTAGTGAGCAGAACGCAAAGCGTTCTGCTCACGTCCTCCCGAACATCCTTTCCACCTCACCCATGGTGAGTTTCCACCAGAGTGGACGGCCGTGTGGGCACGTTGAACAGTGATCCAGCCCATCGAGCTGCTGCAAGAGTGCCGCAATCTCTTCCCTCCCCAATCTCTGGCCAGCCTTTATGGCGATCTGGCACGCCATGGATTGCAGTAGTTTCTCGAGCAGAGTTTCCGGTCCGAGAGAACGT
>JAUWKY010000247.1 GCA_030613915.1 Syntrophobacterales bacterium | reverse complement strand
CATACGCATCCAATTGGGCGATATCCACTTCGTCGATAAAGACCTTACCGGATGACGGCTTATCCAAACCGCCAATCATGTTGAACAGAGTACTCTTCCCTGATCCCGAAGGCCCCATGATGGAAAGATACTCACCGGCATGGATTTGCAGATCAACGCCCCGGAGTGCCTCCACGTTATGTTTTCTCAGTTTAAAAACCTTGGTAACTCCAGAAACTCTTACTATACTGTGAGTATTTGACATGGCTATTCGGCCGCTCCCGCCACCACATGGGCTAGCTGTTCATATTGCTTATCCACGTTTTCCATTCTGAGTGAACCTAAGTGCCCAAAGTTTTGAATTCTTTGTCGAAAGCAACAGTGATGTTAGCAAAACAGATTAATTGATTCTGAAAAGGATGCATCCAACTTTAGACATTTTAGGCAATTTAGCTCATTTTAGCTCACTGACCTTCAGAACTACTGTTCTACCCTCATAGCCTCTACCGGTTGCATGCGGGCGGCGACTATTGCTGGATAGAGCACACCCAGCAGGCTCAGAACGCAGCCGATTGCCACAGCAAAAACAATGGACTTGGCCACTGCCAGCCAATAGACATGTTTCCAGGCAACCAAACCGAAGCGAATAAGACTGTTCAGTAGAGCGGCTACGGTGCCCAACAGAGCGCCAACCCCTGCTCCTGCCAACCCTTGCATACCTGCTTCCAGAACGAAGAGGCGCAAAACAAAGCTGTCCAGCGCCCCTAAACATTTGATAGTGCCGATCTCACGGAAGCGTTCGGTCACCGCCATGAGTTGGGCATTGACAATTCCCACCACGCAGACCAACAGTGAGAGAATAACTATCCAGCGCTCCTTGGCACTGCTTCCCGTGGAAGTGGCTCCCGGTTCCAGATCATAGCCCGCCCGCACCAAAGCCTGACGATACGTGGGATCCTGAGTCTGCAGCAAACCATTGGCCGTGTCCGTGCCCACACGCACAAAGCTTAAAAAAGAGACGGCCAGTACCAAACTCATGGTAGTGATCATGGAACGGAAAAACCGGACACGGATACTCTTGAAGCTGATTTCAAGAGATTTCCTGAAAGGAAGGACCACCTGTCTGGAAATCTCCGCTTCCCTATGTGAAGACTTGGTCACCATCACCCTCTTGTTAATGAGTTCGTCTGTGGACGATAGTCCTGGGCCAAAGATTAATAAAATAACATAAAAGCAGTATGCGGGAAACACCAATCACCGCTCTACCACTCTGCCTTTTCCTTCAAATACCCTTCCCGTAAAAGAGCGCCCACATGGACAAGCCGAGCAAAATTGTGTTGTTTGAGTTCAGACAGGAGTAATTCCAAAAAATCAAAAGCTGCGTTATTCATGCGCTGATGGTGAATCATGATGCCACAGAAGCCGTTGCCGAGGCTCTCCCTGAGTTCTTTAAAAAAGTTCTGCCACCCACTTTCACCATCTCTCTCTTTTCTGGTATGAAGATCTACACTCACCGGGTACTCGGTGACTGCAGCAGGGGCTGGCGGCTGGGCACCCAGATTTCGGGAAAGCGCCTGGTAACCTAGTTCCTGGAGAGCGTTGAGAGTTTCAGAATCGCAGCGGTTCCAGGGCGGAGTAAAGGCCGGGGTGAATGCATCACCCATAAGTCTGTTCAGTCGCCGGAAGCCCGTCTGCAAATCCTTCCGCTTCAGAGAAAACGATCTGCTTGGGCCAAACTCCAACTTGCTCCCCTGGGGCTCGTGATTGAGATGCCGCCAGCCATGCTGCATCCAGCACCATAAGGAGTGGTCTTTACTGCAAAGCTCAAGAAGCCGCCGCCATCGAGTTTCCGTAAGCCAAGCCGGCACCACGGCCAAGGTTAGGGGCACCTGGTGTTTACCGAAGATATCGACCAGCCTGGCTAATTTTCGTCCCGGCACAGCCACATCGTCCGCTCTGAAAAAAACAATACTACCATCCCCGTGTGACAGTTCAGTCACAACTTGATCCAGACAATGGTGTAACCGGCGGTGGATGTCGGCCGGTATGTGCTGCCATAGCGAGGCAGAGTTTTTCCCTGAGGTCATAGCACTCCACCTTCCTCCTGATCACACCACTCCTCCAGCCACCGAGCAGTCACTTCGGCCCCAGCCAAATTGACAGAAGGCTCCACGGGATCTCTTCCCGCCTTGAGGGCTTTCTCCATCAGGACCGCCAGTCGCGACGGTTCCAGGTCCTCTTGGTTCAATAGTGTTAAACCGCCCAGGGCTGCAAGTTTCTGCGCCCGGAGTCGCTGCTCTTGATTTTGACCGAATGGCCACAGCAGTGAGGGGACTCTAGCCGCCAATATATTCATGCAGGTGTTGTAACCCGCCATACTGATGGAAAGATCAGCGGCTGCCAGAAAGGAGAGAAATTCAGTGGTAAATCTGGCCAACTGTACTCCCGGCACTGAGGCTGCCTTCTCCTCAAGAGCGGAAAAATCTTCCTCCGCCATGAACGGCCCGGAAAAAACGCACAGCCGTAATTGTCTGCCCTCAGCCAGCCGAGCATGGGCATCCAACACTGCCCCAAGAAGATCCGCCCCTACTCTTCCTCCTCCGGCGCTCGCCACAATCAATGGCTCGTTCTCCTTGAGTTCTACCCGCTTCCTTATGTTTGCACCATCGTCTCCACTTGGCCGAGCCGTTACAAAGCCTGTGTACACCACCGGTATTTTGATATCAGCCGTGCTCGCAAAAGTCTCATCCAGCGAAACCAGGGTCGCATCGGCGTGCACCAACAGGGCCCCGAAATACTTGTTAAGTATATCCAGCACTCTGCGTTCATAAAACTCTTGATCCTTCTTTTCCACCAGAATGTCGCGGAGGCTACAGACTACTCTGGTTGAGCCGAAATCACCCCGGCGAATTGCCTCCAAAATCGGGAGTAACTCAAAATGGAAACGTTTTCGCCCAAACGGATACAACTCGACCATAAAGAGGTCAGGAGCGGTTTTTTCGAACAAGGAATAGAGAAGATTCGTGCGCTCCTCCTGGACCTCCTCCAGGGAACGGTTTTTTTCGGTTGGGAAAATGGTGCTAAATCCTGAATCCATCTGCAACCCCGGTAGTCCGTATTCACTTACATGCGAAGGTAATTCCGCACCTACTGGAGGACCGCCGCTTACTAAAACCAGTTGATGACGGTGTAGTGCCCGGGCAATCTCCAGACTTCGGAAGTAGTGGCCTATACCCAGGACGTGTTGGCAATATTGAATGATTTTCATTTTAGATTTTAGATCTCAGATTTTAGATTTTGTACTGATGGCTCACGCTTCTCTCTCTTCAGAAAATAGCTGAAATCTGAAATAGACATCTCAAATCTCTTCATTCAGCCTGTAGACCTTGAATCCCTCACCATTATAACTCAGCCAGTGCAACCGATAAGGTTTTATCAGGGCCGGTTCGTCCGGCAAAAACCTTCTGCCGCACAGCCGATAGAGCAAACATCTAATGACTCCCCCATGGGTAATCACCAGGATACGATTGCCTCTCATCTGTTGAGCAATATCCACCAGTGCCTGCCGACTACGCTGCAAAACTTCCAGACGACTTTCTCCGTCAAAGGGCCTAAAGTCCCAGCCCAGTTTCTCCTGTACTTTGAGCTCATTAGTGTTAAACAGGTCACTGAGTTTACTACCTGACCAACTACCCCAATCCTGTTCTCGCAGTCGGGGCTCCAGCGAGCAGGGGAGTACCAGACTATGGTTTATCAAGGTAGCTGTGTGGGTCGCTCTGCCTAGATCACTGGTCACCATGCAATCCAGCTGATGTCGCGCCAGAGCGCATCCCCATCTCCTTGCCTGTTGTCTGCCGCTGGAAGTGAGGGGGGCATCCTGCTGACCCTGGACACGCTTCTCGCGGTTCCATTCGGTCTCAGCATGGCGCATTAGTGCGAAATAGGTAAGCACGAAGGCCACTCTCCGTTGTTTATTGGTCGATTAGTTAAATCGTTTAAGCCGTTCAAATCGTAAAAGTCGTGGAAATCGTAGAAGCCGTAGAAATCGTTCAAAGCGCAAGATCGCAGCTAACCTTCGACAGGACCTGTCGACGAGCTCAGGTAGAGTCGCTCAGGTCGGGGAAAGCCGCTCCCACAAGATAATCTCTGACCTCTGTCCCTGTCACCTGCCTGCTGCCTGCTGCCCCCTGCCAGCTGTCTTCTGCCTGTCAACTAATCCTAGCAGAGTATCTTCCACAATGTGGT
>JAUWKY010000096.1 GCA_030613915.1 Syntrophobacterales bacterium | reverse complement strand
GCGCATAGCCTTTGGTAAGCAGTAAATAGTTGAAACCGTAGAAATCGTAAAAGGCGTAGAAGTCGTAGAAATCATTCAAGTCGTCAAGGCAGCTAATAGCGACAGATCTCCCGAATAACAAATAACTAATAACGGATAACGACACTGCCTTCTGTCCTCTGACCTCTAATTTCTGCCACCTGCCTGCTGTTTTTTCTCAATCTTCGCCCATGTGTCTCTCAGGGTAACCGTACGATTGCAAACCAGATTTTTTTCGGAAGAGTCGGTATCAACGCTGAAGTATCCCAGTCTTTCAAACTGATAGCGACTCCCCGGGGTTGCCTGAGCCAGGGATGGCTCGAGTTTGCACGACTTCAAAATCTCCAGTGAGTTGGGATTAATGTTGCTTTGGAAATCAACACCGTCCGCCACTTCTTCGGGGTTGGATTTTAGAAAAAGGTGGTCGTAAAGTCGCACTTCGGCATCGATGGCGTGGGGAGCCGAAACCCAGTGCAAAGTTCCCCTCACCTTGCGCCCGTCCGTGGACCATCCGCCTCGAGTTTCCGGATCATAGGTGCAGCGCAGTTCCAGCACTTCTCCGGTGTTGTCATCCTTCACCACGTCTACGCAGGTAATATAATAGCCGTAGCGCAGCCGTACCTCTCTACCGGGGGCCAAGCGGAACCACTTTTTCGGTGCATCCTCGCGGAAATCCTCTCGCTCGATATAGAGTACCCGTGAAAATGGAACCATGCGTGTTCCCATGGAAGGATCTTCAGGATTGTTTATGGCCTCCAACTCCTCCACCTGGTCTTCGGGATAGTTGTCGATAATCAGGCGCAGCGGTCGCAAAACGCCCAGAACGCGAGGAGCATACTTGTTCAAATCCTCGCGGACACAGTACTCGAGTAACTTGATGTCTACCACGCTGTCCTTTTTCGCCACGCCGATACGCTCGCAAAACTCCCGGATTGACTCCGGCGTGTAGCCGCGTCTCCTGAGCCCAGATATGGTTGGCATCCGCGGATCATTCCAGCCACTGACATGGTTATCTTGCACCAAGCGCAAAAGCTTTCGTTTACTCATTACGGTGTGGGTCAGGTTGAGCCGCGCAAACTCTATTTGTTGCGGCTGATAGACTTCCAACTGCTCGAGGAACCAGTCGTACAAGGGACGGTGATCTTCAAACTCCAGGGTACAGATTGAATGGGTGATCCCTTCAATGGAATCAGAGAGGCCGTGCGCCCAGTCATACATAGGGTACAGGCACCACTTGTCGCCAGTGCGGTGGTGCTCCGCATGAAGAATGCGGCACATAACCGGATCCCGCATGTTCAGATTTCCAGAGGCCATATCGATTTTTGCCCTGAGTACATAGGTGCCATCCTCGAATTCGCCTGCCCGCATGCGCTCAAATAGATCCAAATTTTCCTCAACCGGACGGTTGCGATGGGGGCTCTCTTTACCAGGTTCCGTCAGGGTTCCGCGGTACTCCTTGATTTCCTCCGCGCTCAAGCTATCCACATAGGCCTTGTTATCCTTAATTAATTGCACTGCGTACTGGTGAAGTTGTTCAAAGTAGTCCGAGGCGTAATACAGCCTGTCGTCCCAGTCAAATCCGAGCCAGCGGACATCTTCTTGAATCGATTCTACATATTCAACCTCTTCTTTTGTAGGGTTGGTATCATCAAAGCGCAAGTTACAAAGACCGCCATACTCTTCCGCAAGACCGAAATTGAGACAGATTGACTTGGCGTGTCCAATATGTAGGTAACCGTTTGGTTCGGGCGGGAATCTGGTCATGACTCGGCCGTCGTACTTGTTCGTCTGCAAATCGTCCTCGATGATTTTCTTGATAAAGTGAGCGGAAGGGGCGGAATCATTCGAGGTCATAATCGCAGCTCCTTTCGAGTTCTTGATCTCATCCAACCAATCACAGCATTATATTGCGCCATGGAGGAGTATTCAATGGATAAAAAGGTAAGCAGTAAGCAGTAAGCAGAGATCAGACGTCAGAGGTCAGAGGTCGGAGGACAGAGGACAGAATTACGGATTGCGGATTTGGGATATTACATTTTAGATTGCAGATTGTAGATTTCAGATTAAAGAATTACAATCTACAATCTTCAAATAAGCGTAGTGGGAAACCTTAATGAAAGCTTTTCGTTTGGTAACAGACTTGGAACCGGGTGGTGATCAACCCTCAGCTATAGACATGCTGGTCGATGGGCTGCAACGCGGTCTCAAGCACCAGGTGCTGCTGGGGGTCACCGGTTCGGGCAAGACTTTCACCATGGCAAACACCATAGCCAAGGTCCAGAAGCCTACCCTGGTGATTGCTCCCAATAAAACACTGGCGGCTCAGCTTTATGGGGAATTCAACAGACTGTTTCCCGAAAACGCGGTGGAGTACTTCGTCTCCTACTACGACTACTACCAGCCTGAGGCCTACGTTCCCCAGACGGACACGTATATTGCCAAAGACGCCTCCATCAATGAAGAAATTGACAAGATGCGGCACTCAGCAACGCGCTCATTGCTTGAGCGTCGAGACGTTATAATTGTTGCCAGTGTATCCTGCATTTACGGACTGGGTTCCCCTGAAGCTTACCAGGGCTTACTGCTCCATCTTGACAAGGGGCAGCAGATTGAGCGGGACAAAGTGCTGAGAAAGTTAGTGGAGATTCACTATCAGCGCAATGATATGGATTTCCATCGAGGCACCTTCAGGGTGCGGGGGGATGTGGTGGAAGTCTTTCCCGCGTATGAGGAAGCGCGAGCGGTGCGCATTGAGTTTTTTGGAAACGAGGTGGAACGCATCCTCGAAATTGATCCACTCTGGGGCAAAGCGACTCGAGAGCTGTCGCGCCTTGCGGTTTATCCGGCCAGCCATTACGTCACAACGAGGCCGATGCTGGCACAAGCCATTGAAACGATCCAGGTAGAACTGGAAGAGAGGGTAATTGAACTGAGGGAGGAAGGAAAGCTCTTGGAGACCCAGAGAGTGGAGGAGCGGACTCGCTTCGACCTTGAGATGCTCCAGGAGTTGGGCTATTGCACAGGCATCGAGAACTACTCGCGCCATCTTACCGGCCGTCATCCCGGAGAACCGCCGCCTTGTTTGTTGGATTACTATCCTGAAGATAGCCTTTTCTTTATCGATGAAAGCCATATTTCTGTGCCCCAGCTCAAGGGGATGTATCGTGGAGACCGCTCTCGCAAGCTTAATCTGGTAAAGTACGGCTTTCGTTTGCCATCTGCCCTGGACAACCGACCATTGTCGTTTGAGGAATTTGAGGAGGTGGTGCCACAGGCCATCTACGTATCGGCTACCCCGGCAGAGTATGAGCTCCAGAAAGCCCAGGGAGTTGTGGTAGAGCAGGTTATTCGACCCACTGGACTCATGGATCCGAAAATCAGCGTGCGATCGGCAGAACATCAAGTTGACGATCTGGTAGCAGAAATCCGCCTGCGAACAGAACGCAACGAAAGAGTTCTGGTCACCACCTTAACCAAAAGAATGGCCGAGGATCTCACCGAATACCTCACAGACCTGGGGGTTAGAGTTCGTTATCTACACTCTGACATCAACACCATCCAGCGGGTGGAGATAATCCGGGATCTGAGACTCGGTCGCTTCGACGTACTGGTTGGCATCAATTTGCTTCGCGAAGGTCTCGATATTCCAGAGGTGTCGTTGGTTTCTATACTCGATGCAGATAAAGAGGGGTTCTTGCGCTCGGAAAGATCGCTCATCCAGACGTGCGGCAGAGCAGCGCGGAATGTGGCTGGAGAGGTGGTTTTATATGGCAGTGAAATCACCCCGTCCATGGCGAGGGCTGTGGAGGTGACCAACAGGAGACGCCGGCTCCAGGCGGAATACAATGAGACACATGGGATTACCCCGGAAACCATTAGAAAGGAAATACATAATATTCTGGACTCCGTGTATGAGGGTGACTATGTTACCGTAGCGACCGTGCGGGAAGAAGCTGTTGAGTATAAGACGGTTGAAGAGCTGGATCAGTACATTGCAGGTTTGGAGAACCAGATGAAAGAGGCAGCCGCCAAGCTCGAATTCGAAGAAGCTGCTCGTTTGCGAGATGAGATACGGGACTTGAAAGAACAGAGGCTGGAGGTCTATTAGGAAGAACGACGCTTCGGCCAGCTGCCAGCAGGCAGAAATCAGAGGTCAGAGATCAGACGTCACAGGTCAGGGGTAAAGCTGATCTCTGATCTCCGACTTCTGACCTCTGTGATAGACGATTTCAACGATTTCAACGAATTTTCTAATTTTCTAATTCTCTAATCAACGATTTGACGCTCTGTATTTTGCGGATATGAAATGAAAGCACCTGCCGACTTACAGGATAAACTGGACACTCTGCCTTCAAGCCCCGGTGTCTATCTTATGAAGGACGTCAAAGGCAATATCCTATACGTGGGCAAAGGAAAGGATCTGCGCAAACGTGTGCTTTCCTATTTCAGGGAGAAAGAGCATCAGTCCCCAAAAACCCGGGTACTGGTTTCCAAGATTTCGGATTTGGAATTCATCCTTACCGGTTCAGAGAAAGAGGCACTGATTCTCGAGTCAAACCTTATCAAGCGGCATCGGCCTCGATACAACGTAATACTCCGTGACGACAAGAGATACCTGGTCCTGCGTTTGGACCAGAAGGAGGAATATCCACGGCTATCACTGGTACGGCGCATTCGCCAGGACGGCGCCCAGTACTTCGGCCCATACGCTTCAGCGAACGCTGTGCGCCAAACTCTAAAAGTGCTGCACGGAATGTTTCCCTTGCGCCAGTGCAGCGGCACCAAGTTTCGTCAGCGGGCCAGACCCTGCCTCAATCATCAAATGGGTCGTTGTCTTGGGTTGTGTGTCGGCGCCATATCACCTGAGGAGTATGGTCCGGTGGTTGAACAGGCCGTGCTTTTTTTGAAAGGTCGCACTCAAGACTTGCAAGAGAAATTGCGGCAGGAAATGGAACGAGCTGCGGACAGACTTGAGTTTGAAAAGGCCGCCATGTACCGGGATCGTCTCAATGCGGTGGAGAAGACTTTGGAAAAACAGCTGATGGTGTCAGCCCGTTTTCGCGATCAGGATGCTGTTGGCACGCATGAGGCCGGGGATAACCTCGGGTTGGCGGTACTCTTCGTAAGAGGTGGGCGCATGGTGGGAAGTCATTGCTTTGTGTTCAAGAAACCGCAAAGTAGCTCTTCGGAGGTGGTGCGGGCGTTCATCTTGCAGTACTACGAGCAGGGCAAGCCGATCCCTGAAGAGATATTGATAAGTGAACCATTGCCAGAGCAGGAATTGCTGGCCGAGTGGCTCTCAGACATCAAAGGGAAACGAGTGGGAGTAAGGCATCCCAAAAGAGGAGAAGGCCGCCAATTGCTCGCCATGGCTGCCCACAACGCGGCAAACTACCTGATGAGTGAGATGACACGGGCAACCGATCCTATTCCTGCTCTGGACCGCTTACGACAGCGGTTGGGACTGGAATCCATCCCCCATCGCCTGGAATGTATTGATATTTCCAATTTTCGAGGCAAGTTTCCGGTAGGCTCCCTGGTAGTTTTTCGGGATGGTGAACCGGACAAATCAGCCTACCGCCTATATCGCATCAAGACTGTGGACCGGATCGACGATACAGCGATGATGGCTGAAGTGCTAAACCGCCGCTTTACCGATGTGCGTAAGGAACAGGCCTTGCCGGATTTGCTGGTGGTGGACGGCGGAAAAGCACAGCTAAATCAAGCACTGGCAGTCTTGAGAGAGCGGGAGTTGGCAGATCTTGTGCCCGTGGTGGCTCTGGCCAAGAAACCAAGGACCACCACGCAGGCTGAGGCAAATGCCACTGACAGACTTTATCTGCCAGGCAGAAAAAACCCGCTGGAGCTGAAGAAAGATCCCCCTTTGCTCTTTCTTTTAAGCCGATTGCGTGATGAAGCTCACCGTTTTGCCATTAGCTATTATCAGAAACGCCACCGGAAACAAACCCTTCAATCTCGTTTGGACGAGATTCGTGGAATCGGGCCCAAAAGACGTCGGGATTTGATTCGGTTTTTCGGCTCAGTAAAGCGGTTGGCAGGGGCCCAGGTTGAGGAAATCAGCCAAGTTCCAGGGATAAGTTATAAATTGGCGGCTAGCATTTGCACTGCGCTGCGGGGGGATGAGAAGGCTGGCTAGAGGTTCATAGAGCGGGAAAATGCGATTTTTTTGGTAAATCAAAGGTAGTAAGGTATTATTATAAAAGTGATATTTGAAGTTTGAAGCTCAATGAAATATTCGGGCTAGAGAAGGAGAGATAGTAATATGGAGGAAGTCCGCGTACGTTTCCCACCCAGTCCCACGGGATATCTGCACATCGGCGGGGCCAGGACCGCCATTTACAACTGGCTTTTTGCCCAGAAGACGGCGGGCACGCTGATTGTTCGGATAGAAGACACAGATGCTGAGCGCTCCACAGAGGAATCCGTGGGGGCTATCTTGGATGGGCTGCGCTGGCTGGGGATAACCTGGGATGAAGGGCCCTATTTCCAGTCGGCCTATGCGAACGATCATCGCCAGGCCGCCCAGAAACTTCTGGAAAGCGGGCATGTCTACAAGTGTTTCTGCACCCATGAAGAGTTGGAGCGCAAGCGGGAAGAGGCGAGAAAAAGAAAGGATGACTATCATTACGACGGGACCTGCCGCAATCGTTCTGCTGAGGAGATCGGTGGACTGGAGGACGAGGGATGTGCCTATGTGATTCGTTTCAAAGTGCCTCGAGGTCCGGGAGGGGTGGTCTTTGAAGATGCAGTATACGGGATACTTGAGAAGAAGTACCGCGATATTGAAGATTTCGTCATCGTCCGCTCAAACGGATCTCCCCTTTACGTCCTCTCCAATGCAGTGGATGACATCCGCGATCGGATCACCCACGTGATCCGGGGTCAAGACCATCTGGCCAACACGCCCAAACAGATCTTGATTTACGAAGCCTTGGGGGAGAAGTTGCCCCGGTTCGCCCACATGCCGCTCACCCTGGATCCCAAAAAGCGCAAGATCTCCAAACGGGCTCATGGTGAAATGGTTGCCGTACAATACTATCGCCAGCGGGGTTTCTTGCCCTGGGCTCTGGTGAACTTCCTCGTTCTGCTGGGGTGGTCCACCTCTGATGATAGGGAGATTTTCTCCAAAGATGAACTCATCGATGCTTTTTCCCTGGAAGGCATCAATCGCGCCAACTCCGTGTTCGATATTCGTAAAGACGACCCCAAATTCTTCACCGACCCCAAGGCAATAAGCATGAATGCCCATTACTTGCGAACCATGCCACTTGATGAGTTGCTGCCTTACGTGCAGGCGGAACTGGAGGCAGCCGGGTTGTGGAATCCCTCCTTCGCCGGTGACAAGAAAGCATGGTTTGAATCCACCGTGGACCTGATTCGCAGCCGCTACCATACCACCAAGGACTTTGCAAACTTGGGCCGACCTTACTTTGCAGATGTTTTCCCCATGGAAGAAAAGGTGCTGCGCAAGAACATCCTGAAACATGCGAACCTCAAGGAATGGCTGCCTGTGATGGCGGAGCGGCTGGAAGCACTGGCAGAGTTCACCCCTGATTCAGTAGAGCAGGCCATCCGTGGGCTGGCTACCGAGTTGGACGTTAAGGCGGGAATTCTCATCAACGGCGCTCGGACTGCTGTTACGGGGCAAGCTGCCGGGGCTGGTCTTTTTGACGTGCTCGCCGCGGTGGGCAAAGAACGGGTTGTGCGGCGACTGCGGCAGGCCCCCAGTTTCTTTGAGGCCATGGAGTAATGGATCAAAATTGAGGATCCTCTCAAAAGCCTTTCTCTCCAGGACTTTCCCCAAGAATGTATGCTTAATGTTTATACATTGAAGCTATTGCCAAATTGAGATCTCATTTGGAAATGAAAATGTCTTCCTGGTGTTTCTTCTGAGTGACTGGTGGGAGGCTGCGAAACAACGAGCACCTGAGCCTCCTGTCTTTACGCCTCTCAGCT